>CAMDBP010000024.1 GCA_945889315.1 Chitinophaga pinensis | reverse complement strand
CGTTATGACGATAATAAATCCCCATTTCGAGTTTCTTTCGGGTTACTACATTTAGCTTACCTGGTTGTTGAACCTGAAGGGTCGTGGTTTTATTTTGCTCGATTTGAACACTTTCTTGCGTTATGCGCGGTAAGGTTAGAAGTTCAACCTTGTAGTCATTTACAATATATTTATGTTGTGCATTAAAATCTTGCACTTGTAGTATTTCTCCAGACTGTTTGTCGATTACAAGTGCTTGTAAATTTTTATAATTCGTAATTCCGTCAATTTTTAGGTTGAGTGAACCTTGTGGGGCATCTATTGCAATGGTATTATGTCTTCCGGCACTAATTTCTACTTTCTTTTTATATACAGGAGGAATGGTGTGCACTTTAATGTCGTACAAATATCCTGGATCCAAATATATGGTGTCAGGCACATCACGATCATTCAGTGTATGATACATATTAGCTATTTCTTTACCTGTTTTAGAGTCTGTAAAGGTCATATTTACCCCTGTCTCAGTTGGTTTTCCGTAGATGTCTAATAAGTTAATTTGAGCAGAAGTATTATTTATAGCTTGACTAATTACAACGTTTAGTACATTTTCAAAATCACTTTCTGTTTCTGCTTCAAAATAACGTCCTACGCATTCAAATTGAGTTCTAAATTCTGAATTTAATCCAAGTCCAATAACAAAAGGTCTGAGGACGACCCCTTGTTTTTGGAGTGCTAGCGACACTGCGCAAGGATCTCCATCACATTCTTCTAATCCGTCTGTAATCAAAATAATGATATTCCGAACACCCGTACTTTTCGGGAAATCATAGGCTGCTTCCTGTAAAGAGTATGCTATTAAGGTCGTGCCTTTTGGTCTGAGGTCTCGTATCTTATCTTTTATAGATTGATGATTCCTTGCCCCAAATGGCACTTCTAGTTTTGTGTCTTTGCAATTTCTCTCGGTTTTTTGAGATTGATGTCCATAAATACGCAAAGCTAGTTCGAGATCTGTTTGTCCTTGAAGGCTGTCAACTAGTCTGGTTAGTAATCGTTTAGCTACGGTAATCCGATTGTCGTTTCCCATTTTGGCATACATACTGCCGCTGCCATCTAGGACGAATAATATGCGTGTTTTTGGCTGTTGGGCGTAACTTTTTACGGCTATCATTAGCAGCAGTATTACCCATATTTTTTTGTGAATCGCCATCTTTACGCAGTAGTGTTCAAAAACCGTGCTAGTTAATAGTCACCGATTACAGAAGGGTTTTGGGCTAAAGCGCCGGCAAGTTGTTCATCGTTTGGCGCGATTCCGTGCCATTCATGACTTCCCATCATAAAGTCAACACCATTGCCCATCTCGGTATTCATTAGAATACAAATGGGTTGTTTGTTTCCGCTTAATACACCTGCCTTACTTAAGGTGTCCCCTACATCTTCGAGATCATTTCCATTCATGGAAATTACGTTCCAACCAAACGCTTCAAATTTTGATCGTAAATCTGTAAAGCCCATTATATCTTTGGTATCGCCGTCAATCTGACGTCCGTTTACATCGACCGTTGCAATAATATTATCCAATTTATTATGAGCGGCATACATAACTGCTTCCCACACTTGACCTTCTTGTAATTCACCATCACCCATAAGGACATAAACCAGTTTATCCTCTCCATCTAGTTTTTTTGCTTGCGCAAGTCCACAGGCAACAGATAAACCTTGTCCTAATGAGCCCGATGCAATTCGTACCCCTGGTAAACCATCATGGGTTGTTGGATGGCCTTGGAGTCTAGTGTTTAGTTTACGAAAGCTGCCTAATTCAGACACAGGAAAGTATCCGCTATGTGCTAAGGCACTGTAATATACAGGGGAAATATGCCCGTTTGATAAAATAAAAATATCTTCGTTTTTACCATCCATGTTAAATTTGGAAGGATTGTGGCGAAGTACATTTTGGTATAACACTGTAAAAAATTCAGTACAGCCTAAAGATCCACCTGGGTGACCAGATTGCACTCCATGTACCATTCTTACTATATCTCTGCGTGTTTGAGCCACGTATTCTTTAAGCGCTGCGGTTGATTTTGTCATTATGTTGAGAACAAAGGTGGGTTATATTAAAGTTTTATAAAATCTTTGTGGACATTTCTTGGAAAAGTATAGTGGCTATAGATAGTATTGAGATAAGCATTCCCATTCATGAGTATCATGCTCATGAAGATTCGTTACATGCATTTTTTACATCAAAAATAACGAAGGATCTAGGTGATATAAATGTAATTAAAATACTGAAGAAGTCCTTGGATGCTCGTAAAGCAGATATAAAATACAACTTAAGGTTAGCACTTTTTTCAGGAGAGGATTGGCCAGAGGAGATCCGTTTAAAGGATTTTCCGCCACTTCAAAAAGATAAAACTGTTCATATTATTGGTTTCGGACCGGCTGGCATTTTTGCCGCATTACATTGTTTACAACTTGGAATAAAGCCCATTGTGGTGGAACGCGGTCAGGCTGTAAAGGAGAGAAGGAGGGACGTTGCGAAGCTAAATAGATCCGGAGAGATGAATGCCGAATCTAATTATTGCTATGGTGAGGGCGGTGCAGGAACATTTTCAGACGGTAAGTTATATACCCGCTCCATGAAACGCGGAAAAATTCAAGAAATTTTAGAATTACTTGTATTACATGGTGCTGATGAGAATATTTTATACGAAGCACATCCGCATATTGGCACCAATAAGCTACCGCAAATCATTGAAAATCTTAGGGAGACTATCCGCGAAAATGGTGGGGAAGTGAGATTTGGCGCAAAGCTCACAGATTTGAGAATAGAAGATAAAAAGGTTAAGGAGATTTCGATCAATGGTCAATGGGAATCGTGTCAGTATGTTGTATTGGCAACAGGACACAGTGCCCGAGACATTTATTACCTTTTACATGAGCACCATATCGCATTAGAGGCTAAGCCTTTTGCGATGGGTTTTAGAATAGAACATCCGCAAAGCCTTATCAATAACATACAATATCACAATGAGAAGAATGCTGCTATTCTTCCACCTGCTGCATACAGTCTTGTCACGCAGGTTGCGGGTAAAGGTGCTTTTTCTTTTTGTATGTGTCCCGGAGGAATTATAGCACCTGCGGCAACAGATAATGGAGAAGTAGTTGTAAATGGATGGAGCCCGAGTAAACGTAATGGAAATTATGCCAACAGTGGTTGGGTTACCGAAATAGGAGAAGAGGAGTGGGTAGAGTTTAAACATCACGGGCCGTTGGCAGGTTTAGAATTTCAAAAACATATTGAACATAAAGCCTACGAAATGGGAGGTGGAAAATTTAAAGTACCTGCACAAAATCTTAGGGATTACCTTGCTGAAAAACGGAGCGATAATTTAAATGCGAGCAGCTATCACCCGGGGAAAACATCCATAGACTTGAATACGCTATATCCTAATGATATTAATTTTAGATTGCGAGAAGGCTTACGTGCTATGACCTCTAAACTAAAGGGTTTTGATCACCACGATGCGGTAGTAACGGCTCCAGAAAGCAGAACTAGTGCGCCGGTTCGAATTCCTAGAACGGTTGATTTACATCATACCGAAATAAGTAATCTTTATCCGTGTGGAGAAGGAGCGGGATACGCAGGTGGTATTATTAGTGCTGGACTAGATGGTGTAAGGGTAATAAAAGCGATAAGGGAGCTAGCAGTATAGAAGTGGTATGTCTTATTTTTTAAGGCCAGCTTTTAACGCGCAGCATCCATAGCTCGTCTAACCATATCTAACGCGGTATAAGCAGTTCGTTCAATAACTTGTAGTCGAGTCCCGTGAAACTCACATTTTTTTACTTCTACACTTCCGTCAGGTTTTGCGAGACCTATAAATACTAGCCCAACAGGTTTGTCAGCAGTACCTCCTTCTGGACCGGCTATTCCCGTAGTTGATATACAGTAGTCTACGTCTAGTTTTTGTTTGGCATTGAGTGCCATTGCTTCGCACACTTCCTCGCTTACCGCACCTACCTTATTGAGCATATCTTGATCAATATTTGCGATTTGTACTTTAGTTTCGTAGGCATAGGTAAGTAAACTTCCTTTGTAATAGGCAGAACTTCCCGCATTGGCGGTTATGCTATGAGCCACAAATCCGCCTGAACATGATTCAATAGTTCCAATGGTTTGGCCATTATCTTTGAGCATTGTACCCATAATTTCTGCAATGCTTTGGTCGCCATCAAACCAGACATTTCCTATGAGTTCCTTTATTTTTTCAAAATTAGTATGAATACCAGCCATTAATTCGGCTTCGGACCGCAACGAAGATTTGCCCGATAATCGAAGTCTTACCAAGTTGAGGTGCGGTAGATAGGCAAGTTTGATGTCTGAAGGTAAATTGTCTTCTATAGACTCGATAATTTGGGCTAAGTGAGACTCTGGTACGCCTACCACGGTAATGGTTTTGTGCACGATTGCGTAATTATCTCCGTGTTTATTGAGTTTTTCAAAGACCACATTTTCCATCATAGCCTTCATCTCATATGGAACGCCTGGCATGCTTACATATATTTTGCCATTTTTTTCAAAATACATTCCTGGCGCAGTACCCTTTGTATTGAGTATTACTTCGCAAGAATCGGGAACCAATGCTTGATCTATATTCACTTGTATTAAGGAGCGACCTCTGCTTTCAAAAATATGTTTAATACGTTGTAAGGTTTCTTCGTGCATGATTAAACGAGCACCAAAATAATCGGCTAACACCTTCTTAGTTATATCATCTTTTGTTGGACCTAATCCGCCGGTTATCAGAATAATATCCGCACGATTTTCAGCACTTTTGATAGCTGCCACTATGCTAGTGCTTTTGTCATTAATAGACGTGATTTGAATTACCTCAATACCATAGGCATTAAGGTGTTCTCCAAGCCAAGCTGAGTTGGTGTCTACTGTTTGACCAATTAGTATCTCGTCACCTATGGTTATTATTTCTGCCAGCATTCTTATACAACAATGATTTTATGTGAAAGTTATTTTCCGTTTTAAGGTAGCAAATTTAACTATCTAATCTACAATTACTTAGGCAAATGATGTATGCTATTATTTTTAGTCAATACCACGACTCGCACAAGGGATCAAAAAAGAATATGGATATTGGCGGTATAAAAATTATTTTCGCAGCAAATATTAGAATAGAATGAAAGAAGCAAAAGCCAATTTAGCCTTAAATAATCTCCTAAAAGAAGTAACTACTAAATTTGATGCAACGAAAACGATCGCTCAATTAGCGGAAATTAGAACTATGGCATTGGAAGAAGCAGATCCTACTGCTGTCAAAATATGTAGACTAGCAAGTGAATATATTGAGGCCAATGGTAATTTTGATATAGGTTATGTGGCAGAAGAAGAGATAGGTGATATGTCTGATATGGAATATCTTTTAGAGCTAATGCTAAAAATAGATAAGCCTGCAAATCGCGAAGAGATTCAAGAAATAAGAGATAAACTAAAAGCGGAATTATACTAGATATAACGCTCCTTAAAAGCGCTTTACCGATATATAAACGATTAAAATAAGTTTATCGTTTTCGGTGAACGGTATGACTAACAAAAAAAAACGCCAATCGATAACACCACGGTTGGCGTTTTTTTATGCCTTTAACAGAGTATTTAGTAATATTGTGCCTTCCAATGACAACTGATCAATATAATGACATTAAAGGCCGCACAGCAAAACTGGCGGACTATCTTTGACTTAGCAAAGAATCTAGCTCTAATCGAAGACGAGGAGCAACAATCACAAGACCCTAGTTTTTGGGACGATCCTAAAAAAGCGGAACTTCACCTTAAAAACATCAAGAAAAAGAAAATATGGACCGATGCTTGGGCAAGGGTAAATGCAGGTGTTGAAGAAATAGAAGTACTCCAAGAGTTCAAGGAAATGGGAGAGGACGTTGATTCAGAAATGGAGGTAAAATACCAAGAAACCGTAGCTAAGCTTCAAGATCTGGAGTTGAAAAATATGCTCAGTGGTGAAGAAGATCAACTGGATGCTATTTTAGAAATTAATGCGGGAGCAGGAGGTACAGAAAGTAACGATTGGGCAAGCATGCTCAGCAGAATGTACATTATGTGGGGGCAAAATAACGGTTACAAAGTGGAAGTGTTAGACCAAGTGGATGGCGATGTCGCTGGCATTAAATCTATCAGTATTCAAATTTCAGGCGATTTTGCGTTTGGTTATTTGAAAGGAGATAACGGGGTGCACCGTTTGGTAAGAATAAGTCCATTCGATAGCAGCGCAAGAAGACATACTAGTTTTGCTTCTGCCTATATCTATCCCGTAGTAGACGATAGTATTGAAATAGAGCTTAATTGGGCAGATATTGATATGCAAACGTCACGCAGTGGGGGCGCAGGAGGACAGAACGTAAACAAGGTGGAAACGAAGGTGCAACTCACGCATAAACCATCTGGTATTATGGTAGTGTGCCAACAAGCTCGTTCTCAATTAGCGAATAAGGAAGAAGCGATGAAGATGCTTAAATCACAGCTATATGATATTGAACTGCGTAAGCAAAACGATGCACGAGCAGAGATCGAGAATGGCAAGATGAAAATAGAGTGGGGGAGTCAGATCAGGAATTATGTTATGCATCCTTATAAATTGATAAAAGATGTGCGTACAGGTGAAGAAACCAGTAATGTGCAAGCGGTCATGGACGGAGATCTTGCAGCATTTCACAAAGCCTATTTACTCGGACAAAAGAAGTGATTTTACCTAAAAAAAGAGGGAGTAAATGATTCATTTACTCCCTCTTTTTTTTAGTGATGGATGTTGAGGTCTACTTTAATATTTTCATAAGTTGGTCTAGCTTAGGCGTAAGAATAATCTCAATACGTCTATTTTCTGCTAGAGCCTCAGGAGTGTTTTCGGTATTTATAGGAACATACTTGTTGCGTCCACTAGGAATAATTTTAATGGGGTCCATTTTTCCCTCGGTGGTAAGGTAACGAACTACCGAAGTCGCTCTTAAAACACTAAGATCCCAGTTATCCTTAATAGTAGAGGATTTCATAGGAACATTGTCGGTATGGCCTTCAACCATAATATCAAAGTCTTCAAGGTCCATTAAACTTTCAGCCACCTTGAGTAATGCTGTTTTCCCTTTCCAATCAATATCCGTTTTGCCCGATTGGAACAGTAAACTATTGTCTAACGAAACATAAACTTTTCCATTTTTTTCTATAACAGAAATGCCGCTATTTTTGTATCCTATTAACGACTCTGTAAGCTTATTTTTAAGGTCTTTTACTGCTTTTTCTTGAGAAGCTAGCTTTGCTTCAAGTTCATTAACTCTTTTTTCTCTTTCTTTTAGCGATAAGGCCAAGGCGTCAAGGTTCTTTTTGAGTTTATTAGCTTCTTCTTCTTTTTCGGTGAGCTTTAGCTCTTTTGCATACAGTTCAGTTTTTTTCTCATCCAGTTCCTTGTCTAGTTGCTGTAGCTCATATTTCAAATCTTTCTTTGTTACTTCATTGCTGCTTATGAGGCTTCTGTAATTCTCCCCTAGAATTTTATAAGAGTTTTGAATTTTTTCAAAATCTGCTTTTTGTTGATCACATTCAAGCACGGTTGCTTCATACTGCTGTTGCAAGGAATCATAATCTGCGTTTAAGGAAGCTAACGTGGAGTCGTTAAATTCTTTGAGGGTCTTAAGCTCATCATAACTGCCTTGTAAGTTATCATACTTAACCTGTAATTCTTCTAACTTTCGTGCAGGAACACAGGCTATTAGTGAGCAAAGTGCTATTGCGGCTACTATGTTTATTGACTTTTTCATTTGTTTTGTTGAATGTCTTAAAGACAAAGGTAAGATCCTGTAAAGTGCATGCTATTCACTTATGAACACTTGCCACTAAATATTCCTAAATATGTAGACGCTTTTGTATTGCTAGGCAATCTGAGAATATCTACTGTACATTAGGTAAGTAGTTATATAGCCATAATAGTTCGTTAACCAAATTCCTTTTTGTAGAACTATCCTGGAAGTAAGGTGAAAAGAATACGAGTGTTTTCGATGTGGTATAGATTTGCCTCTTGTGCCTCGTAAAAGGAGGCTAATGTTGGACTAAAATGTAGTTTTCATGTCGTTTTCTTCTTGGTGTCGATCGAGAGCAAGTTGCAACAACTGACTGATAACATCCGAGTAGGATATTCCCGCGGCACCCCAAAGCTTGGGATACATGCTAATATCTGTAAATCCAGGAAGTGTATTCACCTCGTTAACATAAATGTCTCCCTCAGGTGTTAAAAAAACATCTACCCGTGACATACCTTCGCAGCAGAGAGCTTGGTATGTTTCGATGGCGATTTTACGAATTTTATCTTGTGTTACATCGTCTATTTCTGCGGGTATTACAGTAACTGAACCATTTGAATCTGTATATTTTGCAGCATAATCATAAAAGGTATGGCTCTCTTGATTTGTAACTACTTCACCTACTGGAGAGGCTTTTACTTCTCCATTGCCCATAACAGCACATTCGATCTCTCTGCCTACTATATTTTGTTCGATGAGAACTTTTCGATCAAATTGAAATGCGATGTCTATGGCTTGGTAAAATTCGGTTTCGGTGGTCACTTTATTGATACCTACAGATGAGCCTAAGTTTGGTGGTTTGATGTACATTGGAACACCCAACTGTGCTTTGGTGGTTTCAAAGTTTACTAGGTGTCTTTCAGATTTTAGGAACGTTACAAAGGCACTATTTGCGATTCCAGCTTCATTCAATATACGCTTGGTTACTTCTTTGTCTATACACAAGGCCGAACCTATTACTCCGGGACCCACAAATGCTATATTCATCGTTTTTAATAAGCCCTGAAGACTGCCATCTTCGCCACCTGTGCCATGCACGATGGGGAATACCACGTCAATAGTTCCGATACTTTTTTGATCAGAAAGAGTAATGACTTGGTCTTGGATTGCTCCGGGTATTAACACCAATTGGGTGCTACTCTCTACGACTACATTTTCTTGATTCAGTTCATCCTGTGTTTTTAAAAACCATTTCCCGCTTTTGCTAATTGCAATAAGTATTGTGTTAAACTGATTGCTATCGATAGCTTTTGCTATGTTTCGAGCAGATCGGATAGAAACTTCGTGTTCGGTAGATTTACCACCGTATATGATTGCTGCCGTTTTGATGGACATAATTTTATCTTGTGTAGTGCAAAATAAACGAAGCCTAGCACCACTTTATGCACGTTGTCTTGCGTTGTTGTATTACTCTATGGACTAATTCGTGCCAAGAACTTTTCGGCATCATCCCCGTACAGCCATCTAGCCACATTATCTTTCCATATTTCTTGATGCTGTTTCTGGGTAATTAGACCTTGTTCCAGAACCATATCGAGCAGTTTGCCGGGGTAGCTACTTTGTAATTCGCTTTCCATTTCTCCTAACGGATAGGGGTCATCTAGGCCCATAATTATTTGATTGGTAGATTGTTGTCGTTTTAACATTACCTCAAAACTAATGGTGTCATGCACCAATGTGTCAAAATAAATATTGGGATGTCCTACGGCAGCGCGGGGTCTTACCTTACCTTCAAAAAGATCTGGCCTACCATCAAAGCCTTGGGTTCTTCTGCCAATATTCATATGATTAAGCTGACCTCCGTGAGCAAATGCGGTTCGAATATTAGGATACTTGTTGTAGTAACCATTTAAGGTATAAAAATGATACGAATCTGCACATTGAGCTAGCATCCAAATCAAATGGAAGCGCCAGGCTGAATCTTCTAACGCAATAAATTTCTCACCATCATAAGGATGTACTTCAATAGCTAAGTTGTATTTATTGGCAAGCTCTAAAATAGGTTCTGTTTCTTCATTAAAAATAACCTTCCATTCGCCAGCGATATTGAGGTAATGGGTAGGAAGGCATAATACCTGCATATTTAGCTTCTCTACACAACGTTCTATTTCCCATAGTGCTCCATCCACAAATCCTGCGTGCACTACAAATCCCGTAGTAAATTTCTTGATATTTTCTGCTTGTATTTGTGCATTAAAATCGTTTTGAAATCGAAGTGCTTGTTTCATGTCATTCTGTGTTAGGCCGTTGCCATACAGTTGAGATAGGTTAAGCACCACGGCGTGATCTATTTTATTATCGTCCATCCACGCGAGTTTTCCCTCCAAGAAAAAGCTTTCTGCTGTTATGGGTCTAGACCAGTTTTTTTGTCGCATGAATTTGCGATCTTGATCAATCCAAAATATTTCCTTATCCTTCATGAATTTAGGAATTTGGCTGGGATAGGGTAATACGTGTGAATGTCCGTTTATTCTCATCTGATTTTTATGCTTTAGGTGAATATGTGGTCAATTTTAATTTCTTTCAACATGCTCCTTTTCCATTTTAGTATAGCTGCGATACAAGCCGCGCGCTATACCATCAGATAAACCTACTTTAGGGATGTAAATATGGGTTGAACTAAGCCAATCTGCAGCGGTTAGATATATTTGAGCGGCGGGAATAATGACGTCTGCACGATCAGGATTTAAAACAAACTTGCTAATTCTATCGTCGTAATCTACGAGGTCGAGTTCTTTTTTGAAGTTTGCAAGATCAGTAACGTGAATAAAGTAGTCGTTAGGTTGCTTGCGCAATACCTTTAAAAGTTTGTTGATATTTCCTCCGGTACCTATAATTGGAGTTTGTGAGTGAAATAAGTTATTTTTTTGGAACCATGCTTTCATTTCATCCCAAAGTGCAGGATTTACGGCATGGTGTAGAAGTCTAACGGTGCCTATTTGTAACGATATTGAATCTACTTTTTTCGCATTTTTAAGATAAGTAAGCTCGGTGCTTCCTCCACCTACGTCTATAAATACGGCACCTTCTATATGGGGCATAAACTCTGGTAAATCTTCAAATGATATGGTATCGGCCTCTTGGTCGCCGCCAATAATTTCCAAGTTTATATCTGCGTATCGCTTAATTTCCTGAATAATTTCTAGGTTATTGCTTGCTTCGCGCATGGCGCTGGTAGCATACGCTCGGTAATCGAGCACTTGGTGCACGTTCATCAAGTGTTTGAAAGACCGCATAGTTTGTACCAATTGATCTGTTTTTTCGGCACCTATTTTTCCGTGAATAAATGCATCTTCACCCAGCCGTATCGGCACCCTAACTAAAGAAAGTTTTCTAAAAATAGGACCTTCTGGGGTTTCAAAAACGTTGGTAAAAAGCAATCTAATAGCATTAGATCCTACATCAATAGAGGCGAATTTGTATAATTTCAAAATAGTGGCACGAATATAATTTTTTTGTCGCGTAGATATACCAAGGTTATTATATTTGCAGCCCCGAAAGGGAAATGGCTTCGTAGCTCAGCTGAATAGAGCACCTGATTACGGCTCAGGAGGTCTCAGGTTTGAATCCTGACGAGGTCACTTAATACATTATAAAGCTCTGTAAATTATTCATTTACAGAGCTTTTTTAGTTAAAGGGGTAAACATAGGGTAATCAATTACATTTTTTTCTCGCTAGCAACTAGCTGCACTCTTTAGGGCATACACCTCTTTAATTCTGAAGGGCACTTGCAAAATTATGTTTATGCTTTATTTCAACGTATTACGATTAACCTTAAATACGTAAAAGGATTGTACTTTTTACTTTTTTTCATACGTGTAATCTTTGGAAAACAGAGAACTTATGATCTTAATGAGGGATAGGGTTTAATTTAAAGGTTCAGTATTTAATTTGGCCTGTCTTACACTACTTTGTTTAACTATTTTATATATTTTTTGTTTAATTAATTTTGAAATTTATTCAATAAAAAATAAACAAAATAGGTCTATTTTGATTTTCGACCTCATTTTTAGTCTAATTTCGTTTAACATTTTTACATAAAAATATAAAAATAATTAAACAAACATATTAGGATAACTTGTATGCTTATTCAACTTAGTTGTGCCGAACTGCTTTTAAAAATGCAGGGTTAATTGAATTTGAAAAAGAAGATTGTGAATCTTGATAATGCAACCTTCCAAAATGACCTATTTTAGACCTCTACACAGAAAATCAGGCAAAATAAATGCCTTGAAAAGCTTCTCATTTATCCTGTTAATTTCCATTCCTTTTGCGGCCATCGGTCAGGATAGTTCGTATTATTCTTCTGCATTTAATAGAAAGGCAGAAGATTTAAAGTCTCAACTGCATATCCTTATTAATAATCATAAGGAATATCCATACACGAGTACATCTACAGACGTTTGGGATATACTCAAAGAGACAGACCAAGATCCTGCTAATCCCAAGAACGTTATTCTACTTTATTCTGGACGTTCTGTGGATGCTGCACAAGAATACAATGGTGGAGCAGGATGGACGAGAGAGCACGTTTGGGCAAAATCACGTGGGAATTTTGGAACGGATGCAGGCCCAGGAACTGATGTACATCATCTAAGACCACTGGATAATTCGGTAAACAGTACGCGTAATAATAGGGCTTTTGATAAGTGTAAAGACTGTAAAGATGTTATTGACAACGGCTTTAATACCGGTTCTAAAACAGATGCTACCTTATATACTTTTGAGCCAAGAGATGACGTAAAAGGCGATGTAGCTCGTATGATTTTTTACATGGCAGTGCGCTATGAAGGAGAAGGAGCAGAGCCTGATTTGGAACTTACGGAAAGCATCCTAGGTAATACAGATCAAAGCCCGGTGCATGGGGTTAAATCCACCTTATTAAAATGGAATCAGTTAGATCCTGTTAATGATTGGGAACGCAATCGAAACTCAATTATTTATGAAAAGTATCAAGGCAATCGAAATCCATTTATAGATTATCCAGAGCTTGCAGATTATATCTTCGGGGATTCCACTAGTTATATTTGGAAACCATTAGCGAAAACAGGAGTCCAAAGGTTGTCTAAGCAATTAAAGGTTTATCCTAACCCTACCCACAACGTCATTCACGTGGTGGTTGAGGCCGAATTAGCGTCAGCACATTATACGATATACGATAGCAAAGGGATGCAATTTCTATCGGGTAAACTCGCGGGTAAAAACACCACAGTAGATCTTCAAAATATGCCTGAAGGTACATATTTCATCCAGGTGGAAGGAGACTACATACAAACCTTTAAAGTAATTAAAAAATAAATAGTCGTTCAGTGTAAACTGCGTCTCCGTTGCGGTATATAAAAAAGGCTCGGCACATGCCGAGCCTTTTTTATTGGGCTTATACGTTTTATGCCTATCTATTCTTCTCCTAAGTTTATCATTTGTTTTGGATTCTCAACGTTGTCGATCTCATTCAACTTTGCTCTACAAAGATCAAGTAATCCATCTTCTTCATTCGTGTAGTTATCCATAATACTTTGAATTGTAGCTTTCGCTTGAAAGTAATCTTTCTCACTAATAAAAATATCGCTTAACAAAATAAATCCTTTCACCACCCAGTACTCATATGCAGAAAAATCATCGTTTAATTTATAAATATCAGATCTAGCACTATCCAGATCCAGTTGAGTTATTAGGATGGACGCTCTGTGATATAATGCCTCAGCACTTAGTTCGTTTCGGCTACCGTTTATAACGTAATCGAAGTGATATTTAGCAGTACGTAGCTTATTGTCTTTTAGTTGTATTCTACCTAAGTACATATTTGCTTCTACAAGATATTCTTTGGGTGTTTCTTCTATAGGTAAAAGTTGAACTGCCTTTTGTTTGGCCTCTTCAAATTTCTCCATAGCATAGTAACATCTCATTTGGCCCACAATAGCCTCAATATAGGTGCTTTTGGAGGAGGCAATAGGCTCCATACGTGCAAAGTGTTCTAAAGCTTTTTCATAATTATTAGCATAGAAATAGGTGCCAGAAAGTTTAATTAATGCTTTTTCCAAAAACACATTGTGATCTTGAGAGGCTACATACTCATAATGCTTCATCGCCTCTTCTTCGTTATCTGTATAATAATCTGCTTCTGCTTTATAATAATTAGCTGGGAGTATGAAATATCCTTTTTCCCCAAATTTAGTAATGTACGCGTCAAATTCGCTAGATGCTCCCTTAAGGTTTTTGGAAGTATACGTCTGCATTGCTATGTTATAGAAAACACTGTCCTGATAGGATAGACGGATTCCAGATCCTACTTGTTCTGCATACTTAAAAAATTCTTCTGGCTTATTTTGGCTAGTATAAATGATTTCGATAAAGGACAGCGCCTCCTGGCTTGAGGTTGTTTTAGGAAAACGTTCAACTACCGTTTTGTAATAACGCAAGGCGTAATCATCATTGTTTTGGTTATAATTAATAAGTCCTAATTTAAGATAACTATCTGCTAAATAAGGAGAATAGTCGTGTTGAGAGATAATTAATTTAAAGAAATTTTCTGCGGTACTGTTATTGCCCAAAGAAAGATACTCACGTCCAATTTGGTAAAGGGCATCATCGAAATAGATGCTTTTAGTGAAATCACTTTGAATACGCTTAAGTACATTTATTTTTTCAGCATGTCGCTCTTGTAATCCATAAAGCATTCCTTGTTGAAAAAGAGCGTAATCGGCATTTTTATAATTATTTTTAATGATAAATCCATATTCCCCAACTGCAGGATTATACTGCTTGTTTAAAAAGTAGCAGTCTGCTAATCGTTGCGAATTATCTAAATACGTTGCCTTATTTTCGTCCGTAAAAGTCTCATTTTGTTTATATTTTTCAAAATAATTTTGAGCCTTTGTGTAGTCTTGCTTTTTAAGATAGTTGTATCCCATACTGTAGTAACCATAGCTCTTATTTTTACTTTTACTGGATTCCCCGCTACTCATAAAACGATTCATAAAGTTAAGACTCTCATCATAGTCATCTACTTTAAAGGCAATCTCAGCCATCCAGAAGTAAGCAAGGGCTTCTATTTTTGGATCTTTTGGGTACTTTAATGATTTTTTAAAAAATAGTTGTGCATCTTGATATTCGTTGTTTAGGAAAAGTTCTTCACCGCGATGAAACGTAAGTTCTTGGTACGCCAATTTAGTTTCGGTGGTTAAATCATCAATATCTTCTAATACCTCAATTGCTGCCTTATAATTTTTTGTACTTAGAAAAATATCCGCCATCAGTGATTTAGCTTGATTACCGTATTCTGATTTAGGGAATTCGCGTAAAAAGTCTTTAATGGCAGTAACAGCGGTCGTATTTTGTTGTAGGTCAGCAGCAAGCTTTGCGTAATTAAAGGCAGCTGATTCCGTAATTTTCTTATCGAAATTCTTTCTCTTTGCTTCTCCAAACGCGTTAAAAGCTCTTTCTTTATGATTAGACTTAACATCAGAAACGCCTAGACAATAGTTTGATGCTTGACCAAGTGCCGAGTTCTCATTAGCAATAAGGAGAAAATAAGAAGTAGATTTTTCGTATCGGCCAGCCTCATAATTGGCATTTGCAAATTGAAAAATCTCTTGAGGGTCTAGTTTACTCACATCACCGTTATACTTATCAAAGTGAATTAGAGCAACACTTCTATTTCCTAATTGATATTGTATTTTTCCTGTAAGCAACTCAATTTCGTCTTGCTGTTTAGTTAGGTTTACATTTTTTATAACATCGAAAGCTTTACTATAGTCCTCTTGTTCGTAATAAATTTGAGCAATATAAAGCTGCATGGTTTTAGGTCCTTTGTCACCTATTTTAGAAAAGGTAGCAAGTGCACATGCATAATCTTTCAAAATATAACATTGGTAGCCATAATAATAATTTGCTTCAATGGCGTACTTGCTTGCACCGTTCATCACTTTAGAGAATTCTTTTTTGGCTTTCTCGTATTCGTTGGTTTTAAAATAACAATAGCCCAATTTGAAGGCTAACTCGTCTCTTTGTTCCTTATTAATATCGGTTGCATTAAGCGTGTCGAGGTATTTAATAGCGCGACTATATTTCGCATCATTAAAATAAAACATCCCAAGCTCGAAGTTAAGTTCGTTTGTAAGTGCGTGACCGGGTTCCTCCCGTACGAGTTGTGCAAGGTCTCTGGCCGCATTTTGTTTTTCCAGCTTAAGCCTACAAAGACTCAGGTAGGAGTTGGTTTCATACTCAAAGTTAGACCCTGGTTTTAGGGCTAAAAAAGTCTTAAATTCTTGGATAGCGGGAACGTATTGCTGTTTAGTGTACAACAATTTTCCATGCTCAAAATGGGTGATAGCATCTGTATATTCTTTCGTTTTTTGACTAAAGGCTTGCAGAGACAGACACAGAATTGCTGCCGATATAACGAACTTTACTATTTTTCTCATTGCGTATTTAAATACTTTTCAAAATAACGGCTATTTACGGTAGATTAGTTTTCAATTTGCCAACAATATATTAAGGAAAGTGGACGCTTTATTAATTTTATAAATATCTGAATATTATCTTTTAAATATTTGTTGTAATTGTATATTTGCAGCCGCTTAAGGAAATTTAGAGTAATCTGTTTTTCTTTAATGTAGTATGGTGGTTGTAGCTCAGCTGGTTAGAGCATCGGTTTGTGGTACCGAGGGTCGTGGGTTCGAGCCCCATCTTCCACCCAAAAAGGCTTGTCTTCGGACTAGCCTTTTTTTTTGGTCTATAATTTCACCTTCAATATGCTTAGACACTTATTTACCGTGATTTGTAGATCAGTGCAAAAAAAGTTCCGTCTTTTCCTTACGATGGATTAAGTTTGTAGTATGAACAAATTTTGGATTTTAGCAGTAACAGTATCTTTTTTTTCATGTACACAAACAAGTAAAGATATGTCAACCAAAACGGTTGAAAATGAGGTAAGCGAGGTTGCACAAGAGGGAGTATCTTTTGGTAACATCCAGGATGGCGATGAACTAACTTCGCCTATTGTAATCAATATGGAAGTGGATGGCATGATCGTAGAGCCTAAAGGAGCACCCAGAGCAGGATATGGCCATCATCACTTACTTATAAATGATGTAGCAATAGCAGAAGGTCTAATCATCGTAGCCGATGAAACGCATATACATTATGGCGGTGGCCAAATGACAGATACCCTAAATCTGGAGCCAGGAGATTACAAGCTAACACTTCAGTTTGCTGACGGTATGCACGTTTCATACGGAGAAAAATGGGCTAAGACTATTGCGGTAACCGTAAAATAAAATAGCATGCTTAACTGTTGCATAAACGGTTAAGTGCACTTTTAACGTTTGTCTTCGATTTTGACATCTACTAAAGTCGCCAACATGCCCAGGAAGCGTGTTGCTGGAAATAGTTTTTAAACATGCGAAGTGCAGAACGAAGACGTTAATTATCGATCTTGAAAATAAAGATATTGACTTTGCCTGCGCAATACACCTATCTCAAGAACTAGAAAATGAAAAAAATAAGTAGAGTGCTGGGAGTATTATTCTTAGTACTAAAATTTTCTTCGGTTCATGCCCAAACATGGACTACTCAACAAATTTTAGAAGCGAATACCGCTAAAGATGTCACGTATTTAACGGATGTTGAAAAGGAATGTGTGATGTATATTAACCTCTGTAGGCTGTACCCAAAAGATTTCTTGAAAAATGAAGTCTCAACCTATTATGGTACTGAAAAATATGGTGATTATGTAAAAGACTCGGAGTACCGCACATCGTTGATGCTGTTGTTGAAGTCAATGGAGCCAGTCAAAGCACTCTATTTTGATATGGACGCATATGCGAATGCTAATTGTTTCGCCAAAGAACAAGGTAAAGCGGGTACCACCGGCCATGTAAGAATAAACTGCAATAAGGGCAATTATGCAGAATGTTGTTCCTATGGAATGCACACGGGCAAAGATATCGCCATGCAATTTTTGATAGATCATAATGTGCCAGGATTAGGCCATCGTAAAAATTGTTTGAATGTAAAATACACTAAAATAGGCGTGTCGGTAAACCCACACACAAAATACGATGTTTGCGCGGTAGTTGACATGATTTGGTAAGTGGTATCTCGCAAATTGTAGAATAATGATACGAAAAAAGAGCATACCTTCTCTCCATGTAGGTGTTTGATTGAGGTTTAGGAAGTATTAAACCGCTTACTATTCAGTTTTATCGAGTTAAAAACGATAATTCTAACATTATTTCTTTTTTTGCCGACTATTAACCAACATATATGAATAAATTAATTTTAACTTTATCGCTCGTTCTTGTTAGCATGCTAACCTTTGCTCAGAGTTCATTTAAACTCGTGGAGAAAGTAGATTTAGAAAATGGGAAAGTAATTATTCCGTACACTAAATTTAAACTTCCTGCTAATGAGCTAACTCTAATTATACACGAGGACCACTCAGATCCCATTGTACATGTACAAGTAGCATATCACGTAGGCAGCGCTAGAGAAAGTGTAAGAAACAGCGGTTTTGCTCACTTCTTTGAACACATGATGTTTCAAGGTTCTAAGAACGTAGCCGATGAAGAGCATTTTAAGATCATAAGTGAGTCGGGAGGAACCAATAATGCGTACACCTCTTTTGATAAAACGGTTTATCACCAAACTGCTCCAAGTAACATGGCCGAGAGTCTGCTATGGCTTGAAGCGGATAGAATGGGAACCCACTTAGAAGGTTTTACCCAAGCAAAATTTGAAACCCAGCGAGATGCGGTAAAAAACGAAAAAAGACAACGCTATGATAACCAGCCATACGGTATGGTAAATGAGATTTTATTTAAAACGCTTTTCGCAGATCATCCGTATAATTGGACTCCAATAGGTTACGTAGATGATTTAGATATAGCTACCTATGATGACTTAAGAAACTTCTTTTTGAGATGGTACGGTCCTAACAATGCAACCTTAGTGGTTTCGGGAGATGTGAATCCAGAAGAAGTGAAAGTATGGGCTGAGAAGTACTTTGGTACTATTCAAAAATGCCCAACAGTAACCAATATGTATCCTAAGAAACCTACTATTTCTATGGATCAATATGTAACTACCTATGATAATATTTCTGCGCCACTTACCATGTTTGCTTTTCCAACAGTACCTGAGTTTCATAAAGATGAAGCGGCTATTGAGATCTTAGCGGAAATATTAGGTGGTGGTAACAACTCTATTCTATATAAGAACTTAGAAAAAACCGAATTAGCCTTACAAACAGGTGCTTTCCACAGCACGTTAGAGCTAGCAGGTATGTTTGGTATTCAAGTTGTTACCAAGCCAGAACTTGCAGGAGGCTTAAGTTTTAAAGAGATAGAAGCCAAAATAAGAGAAGCCATTGCTGAGTTTGAAACACGTGGTGTTACCGATGAAGATTTGGAAATTACAAAAACCAATGTGTTAGCTTCTACGTATAGCTCTTTAAACAGTATCAATGGTAAATCAGAGGTATTAAGTCATTATGCCATGATGAGAGGTGATAATTATAACCTTCAAAATGATATCGACAGATACAATGCCGTAACGAAAGAAGATATCATGAATATGTACAATAAGTACATCAAAAATAGGAAAGCAGTGATCATTCGTGTGGAGCGTGAGCAAAACAGAAAAGAAGACGACGATACTCCAAAAAGTGTTAATCCATACGCAAATGTGCCTAAGAAAACGGATGCACAATACATGGGCCTAAGCTATGTGGCTCCCAAAGATAATTTTGATAGAAGTGCAAGACCTACTAAACCTGTGGCCAAAGCATTTACAGTTCCTGATTTTTATACTGAAAAATTTGAAAATGGCTTGACTGTAATTGGCAATGAGTCTAATGAGTCGCCTTTGGTTTATTTTTACGTAGACATAAATGGTGGACATTTAGTAGAAGGCGATAAAAAAATAAGCACAGGTACGGCGATGATGACCGCTTCTATGATGGGAGAAGGTACTAAAAGATTAACTACAGAACAGTTTTCTAGAGAACTAGAAAAGCTAGGAAGTGATATTAGCTTTAGTTCAAGTACCACAGGTTCGTCTGTTTTTGTAACTTCATTAGCAAAGAATGTAGATGCAACACTTGCGTTGTTAAAAGAAGCATTATTCGAACCTCGTTTTGATCCGGCTGATTTTAAACGTATTAAAGAACAAATCATAGAAAACCTGCAAAGCCAAAAAAGTAATCCTAGTGTGATGGCTGAAAAAGCTTGGTGTAAAATAGTTTACGAAGGAACTATCCTAGCCGACTACTACTACGGAGATTACAAAACACTGAGTAAAATATCGTTAGATGACGTTATAGCATTTTACAGCACCTATTACTCACCTAATTTGAGCACACTGGTGATCTCAGGCGATATTACAAAAGAGCAAGCCATGTCTAAATTGGCGTTCTTCAAATCATGGAAAAATACCAAGGCGACAGTGCCTGCATTGCCAGAATTGAAAATGCCAACTCAAACAACGGTTTACTTAATTGATAAACCTTATGCTTCTCAGTCTACTGTGTATGCTGGTCACCCAGGACCTAAGTTTGATTATAACGGAGAGTATTTCAAAGCAGGCGTTATGAATTTCTCATTAGGGGGTGCTTTTAACAGCCGTATTAATCTTAATTTGAGAGAAGACAAAGGATACACCTACGGTGCTCGTTCTCGTTTTGGAGCTAGCAAAGACTACGGAACGTACAAGTTCTCTTCTGAAATCAAGAAAGAAGCTACCGATAGTGCTATCAAAGAATTAATGTTTGAAATCACTAATTTCAAAGCTAACGGTATTACACAAGAAGAATTGGATTTTACCAAAAGCTCTATCACACTAAGTGAAGCCTTGGATTACGAAACTCCTTTTGATAAGTTGAATTTCTTAAGTTCGATTGCAGAAAACAACCTTCCTAAAGATTATACGGTGCAGCAAGCATCGATGATAAAAGGAATGAGCATTGCGGATATTAATGCTGTAGCTAAGGCACAATTAAAACCAGAGAATACGGTTATTATCGTTGTGGGACATGCGTACAAAATACGTGATGGTTTGAATAATCTTGGTTATGGTAAGATAAAAGAGATTCTTGTAGATTAAGCGCTAATCTATTCATAAATAAAAAAGGCTTCCCAAAATGGGAAGCCTTTTTTTATACTTTTTGTTGGGATAACGTGCTGTATTTGGCTAATTGCTTTTCGGCTAGTGCAATGGTAGAATATTGATTTTCGATCAATAACCGCCCATTTTGAATAATGTGCTTGTAATCCAATTCGCCAGAGCGCAGACGTTGGTATACTTCCAAAAAGGCTAACGGCGTATCGGCAATTACCAAATGCTCACCGTCGGTGTATTGAATGCCTTGTGCGCCTATAGTGGTCGAGATAACCAGCTTTCCTGCGGCCAGTGCTTCCAGTATTTTTAAACGAATGCCACTGCCACTCCATAATGGCACTACGCACACGTCATGTTGGGCCACAAATGCATACGCATCTGGCACATTAGCGTGTACCGATAGTTGCGCATGTGATGCGAATGCCGCAGTTTGTATGCCTTTACCAGCGAGGTTAAGCGAGTATTCTTTATCTTCCTGGCAGATTAAGGAATGCACCTTATCCATGTACCAGTTTACGGCTTCGGCATTGGCATGCCATTCCATAGATCCGATATGATAAAATCGCTTAAAGCTATTTGCAGGTGTATACTTCCATACGTCCAAATCGATGCCCGCAGGTATGGTACAATATACGCCCGTTGGGTGTAATGCTTTAAATTTGAGTCCGTCATCATCCGTTACAGTGGCCGTAATATCAACCATGGGTAGGAGTGAGGCTTCGTATTTTTTTAACTGTCTGGCAAGTATGCGTTGGTAGTATTTTTTTAATGGATTACGCTCATTAGTTGCCAATCGCTCCCATATTTCATATTCTACATTATGCATTCGCAAAGCAATTACACCTGCATGGTACTTGCGTAGGGTGTGTATATAGGGTCCGACAAAAGTTCCTTCTACTTGGATAACGTCAAATTTTTCGGATTGAAGTAGCTCTATGAGTTTAGATTCAAAATCTGCATTGTAAAACCTACTTACATTATACGACTTGTTTTGAAGTAAATGAATTAAAGCATCCATGGCAACCACATCCGTATTTAAAGGCTGGATAAACACGCGAGCATATTTGCTTAATTCCTCTTGAGCACCAATAACGGGTGTATTGTGTTTTTTACCGTCTAGACAATAGATTACGACTTCATGCCCTAATTCAGCATAGGCTCGTGTAAAGTTATAAATACCTATGGTTCCTCCTTCATTTAAAGGCCATGGGACACGATTAGATACTTGTAAAATTTTCATTTGTCTACGTCCAGCATCCCACCTTTAGCCCATTTAGGTGTTATTTTTCGAAGTACTCGTTTGTACGCGTCAGCATCAAATAACTGACTGTCTCTGCTGGCTTTGTAGGTTAAAAAGATAGCCAAAGGCAGCAAAATAAGCATACTTAGCCACATGCCAAGAGCAGCGGGAAGTGTGCCTTGAAAGACTAATTTTTCGCCAAAAATACCAATCACATAATACAGAATAAAGAGTAGAATAGATATGACCAGAGGTAAACCAAATCCCCCTTTTTTGATAATAGCACCTAGCGGTGCACCTATGAAGAAAAGCAATATGCAAGAAGCCGCAAGGGTAAATTTACGATGCCATTCCACGAGATATTTATTTCTAAGTTCGCGTTGAGATCCAGCATCATCTACATTATTGGTAGAAATACGTTTTATATTATTGGCATTTTGCAACGCACGTTCAATTAGGTCTTCCTTTTGAAGCGTAGTCATTACTAGCGTTTGAAGTGTGTCTAAAATCGCACTATTGTTGCGTAATGAATCTCTTGTATTTTTAAATTTTCGTATTTTGTTTATGTCAACTCCGCCACGACTCGTGGTTATTCTGCGGGACCATAAATATGCCAATCGCTCATTTACTGCCGTGTCCGTAAGTGCAATAGAGGTATCCATCTGATGAAAATAGGGCTGGATATAGCGGTATAAATCTCCTTTTTTATGGTCAATAAAGGTATTTAAGGAGTCTATTCTTTTGCCAAGTTGCGTCAAATTCATCATTCTGTGATCTTCTGAAAATCGTTCCTTATCCGTTCGGTTAAAGGCCAGTTCGCTTAAGTCAATAGTAAGATTATATGACGAAAATTCCATTGTATTGTGCGGCATCGTATTTACATATTTGGGGTCGTTTACCATTTCCTCATAACGTCGGCCGTCTTCCAAATATAGCGTCATAAACTGCTTATCGTCTGAAATAGTCATTTTACCCCGCTTGGCAATCAGTATATTGTTGTTTCCTGTATTATTTCGGTCATCAACGTAGATTATGATGTCCTCAATAGTTTGGTTGTCTTTGTATTTTTTACCAACCCGAATAGCATATCCCTCAATATCTGTAAAAAAAACATTGGCAACAATATTCATTGCGGGCTTCTTTTGGGTAACGTCGTACAATAGAGCGCCCCAGCTAAGATTAGCTTTTGGGATAAGATTATTAGCCGTGTAAAAAGCACCAATGGCCATTAAAAAGCTAATTATAAACATGGGTCTCATAGCCTTGAGTAAGGAAACACCGGCAGATTTTATGGCCACTAATTCATACCGTTCGGCAAGATTACCAAACACCATAATGCTTGACAATAAAATCGCTAAGGGCAATGCCATTGGAATAAGATGTATGGCAAAATAGAAGATAAATTCCAGGATAACAGAAATTTCAAGTCCTTTCCCCACAAGGTCTTCAAGATACTTCCAAATGGTCTGCATGAGAAGCAGGAATAAGGAAATAAAAAATGTACCTATAAAGGGTCCGATGAACGACTTTACAAATAACCAATGAAGTTTTTTTATTCCTCTCAAAACAGGTTCAAAAATATGTAGTTGTACCTCAAATTGCTTATTTTTGGAATTAATAACACAATTTCATAGACCAAATGATTTTCTTCAAGCACGTTCTCCTTATCATTTTCATTTGCATAATGTCATATAGCTATGCTCAGATGGACGGAACCACCAGAAAACAGCTGAATAAAGTGGAAAAATATTACGAAGCAAAAAAATACTCTAAAGCGGCAGGTCTTATGAAAGAGGTACTTAATAAGTACCCTATTAATGAAAGTTTATGGCAATTGTATCAAGAAATAACCTTTCAAAACTATCGTGAACATGCCAAAACCTCATCGACTTATACCGTTTCTGTAAGTGGTAAAAATGCAAGCGATACACTGGCGTCTAGTTTACAAGAACTCATGGATTATACATCCCAACTTCCTAAATATGAGTATCATAATGCTTTGTATTATACTTCCTTGGCTATTCCGTATTCCACGAGAGTATCCAGTGAATTGAGAAGTATCTATGTAGACGGGCTGTATTACTCAGACAAGAATATTAGTTTTAAGTCAAAAGCGTTTTTTGACAAAGCCGATGGTGAATTTAGGGCTAAAAACTACCAAAAAGCATCGGAATACTATCAAAAAGCATTCGATGAAGATACCAATAATTACCGGGCATTACTCTGTGTAGGTGATTCTTACTATGCCATGGAGTATTACGGTAAGGCTGCTGAGTATTTTAGAAAAGCGATAGCTATGCAGCCCAACTTAATTGAGCCGGTTAAATATTTATCTGATGCTTTAGCGCGTAAAGGTGAACGCGACCGGTCTTTTATTGTCGCAAAACAAAGCTTATTGGTATATCCTGATGAGGGTATTTATGAAAAAATAGCGCGGTATTTAGACGAAGAAGGAAAGAAAAAGCTTGATCGAAATTGGATTTTACGTCTATCTTCTTCAAACAGTATTCGCGACAAACATCATAGAAATCAGTTTTTTAAGGATCCATTACACTTTTCATATTACAGAGATGCCATAAATGATGTGAAGGAATACTATGATGAAAATGGGCTGCTCAAAGCTACGGTAGATAAACCTTTAGATACTTATTTGGAAGTGTACTGTTGGAAAAAGATGCTTGAAGCGACCCGAAATGAGGATATACCCGCACTAGAGTACGCGCGATACATGGAGCAGCAAGGTATGTTAGCGCCATACGTTTTGGTCAGTCTCTTTAATGTAGACCTCTATCCACAGTACCGACACTTGGCAGACACGAAATCAGAA
Organism: Chitinophaga pinensis; assembly: GCA_945889315.1. Taxonomy (GTDB): domain Bacteria; phylum Bacteroidota; class Bacteroidia; order NS11-12g; family UBA9320; genus UBA9320. Next base: position 4,924 of record CAMDBP010000024.1, on the reverse strand, counting down.
TTGATAAAAGCATACATTGATAATTATCTCATTATCAATGTAAAGTAGGATTTACGGCGTTAGTTAGACGTTGCTTGAGCGGTTAAACTTACTATTTTGCTAAGCGTATCGGCTTTCTTTTGTTCTTCTTTAGCAATAATATCAGGATGTGCATTGGCAATGAAGCTGGCATTTCCTAATTTTTTATCTATGCCTATCAAGAAGCCTTCCAAGCGTTTAATCTCATTTTGAATAGCAGTTACATCTATTTTTTGTACGTAATCCTTAAATCCAATAGAAATTTCGTCTGTACCAATAAGGGCTTTAAATCCAGTAACCTCGTCAGTAGATAGATGCTCTACATTCGCTAATTTTTGGATAATACCAGCAGCTTGTTCATAGATGGATATATTCTTTGCTTTTATGGCTATGGTTGCTGCTAGTTTTGGCGATATACCATTTTCATTACGTTTAGATCTAACCTCACTGATGAGTTCAAAAATCTGAGCAGGAATAAGAGTGGAGCTTGCTTGTAAAACGGGCCATGTTTCATTGTTAATAAACGCACCGTTTCTTTCTCTTATTTCTTGCCAAAGTTCTTCCGTTATAAAAGGCATAAACGGATGTAGTAACCTAAGAATGGCATCAAATGCAGATTTTGCTTTTTCCAAATCCTCACTCGGTATTGGTTCCCCGTAGTTAGGCTTGATCATTTCCAAATACCATCCGCTAAAATCATCTCGCGTTAGCTTATAAAGCTCCATAAGTGCATCCGAAATACGAAATGCATCAAAATGGGAATTAACAGAGTCAATGGCGTCTGCGATTTTAGCATCCATCCACTGATGGGCCATATCGCCGTACTGATTATAATATTCGTTTCGAATAGGTGTGGTTTCCCATCCTTGAATGAGTCGGAAAGAGTTCCAAATTTTATTGCAAAAATTTCGACCTTGTTCGCATAGAGATTCGTCAAAAAGTATGTCATTACCCGCTGGAGCGCTTAACATAAGTCCCATACGAACACCATCGGTTCCGTATTTTTCCATTAATTCTATGGGGTCAGGACTGTTTCCCAAGGATTTAGACATTTTTCTACGCTCTTTATCTCGAACAATACCGGTGAAATAAACATTTTTAAAAGGCAATTCGCCTTCAAATGCATGACCTGCCATAATCATTCGGGCCACCCAAAAGAAAATAATATCGGGTGCAGTTACGAGATCAGCCGTTGGGTAATAGTAGGCTAATTCTTCTTTGCCTTTTTCTTGAAAACCATCAAAAACGCTAATGGGCCACAACCAGCTACTAAACCAGGTGTCTAGAACATCTTCATCCTGGCGTAAGTCATTTATCGTTAAGCTTTTGTCATTAAAGTTAGCGAGAGCTTCTTCGGCAGTTTTAGCAATTATTACTTCGCCTGTGGGAGTGTACCAAGCAGGGATGCGGTGTCCCCACCATAATTGGCGAGATATGCACCAGTCCTTAATGTTAGTAAGCCAATGGTTATAGGTGTTTTTGAATTTAGCAGGGTGAAATTGAATCTTATCATCCATTACATCATTTAATACTTCCGGGAAGTCGGCCATGAATTTCTTCATGTCCACAAACCATTGGGCAGAAAGACGTGGCTCAACGACTGCTTTGCTGCGTTCACTTTTTCCTACTTTATGGACAATATCTTCGGTTTTGAGTAATAATCCGAGCTCCTCAAGCTTTTCTACAGCCAGTTTTCGAGCTTTAAAACGATCTTCTCCTACAAAAATACCAGCGGCTTCGCTTATGGATGCGTCGTCATTAAAGACATCAATGGTTTGTAAATTATGTCGTTTCCCAAGTTCGTAGTCATTAATATCGTGCGCTGGTGTTACTTTTAGTGCGCCCGTTCCAAATTCTAAGTCGATGTAATCGTCTGCGATAATAGGAACCAATCGGTTTACCATCGGAACGATACAATTTTTACCTATTAGATTGTGGTAACGCTCATCGTTAGGATGCACACAAACGGCGGTGTCTCCCATAATGGTTTCTGGACGTGTAGTGGCTATGCTAATAAACGAATTGCTGTTTTCTATTGGGTATTTGATATAATACAATTTACCATTTTGCTCTTCGTGATTTACTTCCTCGTCACTTAAGGCGGTTTTTCCCACGGGATCCCAGTTTATCATGCGTGTTCCGTGATAAATGTAGCCTCTTTTATGCAGGTCTATAAAGGAATCAATAACCGCTTCGGATAAGTCAGGCTCCATCGTAAAGCGTGTTCTATCCCAATCACAACTACATCCTAGTTTTTTCAGTTGTTCTAGAATTATGCCACCGTACTTTTCTTTCCACGCAAAAGCATGTTCTAGAAACTCATCTCGTGTGATGTCTGTTTTGGCTATACCTTGCTCTTTAAGCAAGTTAACTACCTTAGTTTCTGTGGCGATAGAGGCGTGATCTGTGCCCGGCACCCAGCATGCATTGTATCCGAGCATACGCGCTCTCCTCACCAAGATATCTTGAATACTATTATTCAACATGTGCCCCATATGGAGAATTCCTGTCACGTTAGGTGGAGGTATTACTACAGAATAGCTAGGTCTATGGTCGGGTATGGATGCAAAAAGTTTATGCTCTATCCATTGGTCATACCATTTCTGTTCTATTCCTTCGGGATTATATTTGGTTGAAATCTCCATGCTAGTTGATTGTGTACTGTTGCGATATTGTGGTGCAAATAAAAAAGCCCATCGTGGTAATACCAAGACGGGCTTTGTGTAAATATTGTATAAGTCTTATCTTTTTTCTTTGATACGAGCTGATTTACCAGAAAGTTGTCTTAGGTAGAATATACGAGCTCTTCTCACCTTACCTCTTCTATTGACTTCAATTTTATCGATAAAAGGAGAGTGGAAAGGGAATACTCTTTCTACGCCAACGCCACTGCTAATTTTTCTAACGGTGAAAGTTTCGTCAAGTCCTGTATTTCTTCTTTGCAATACAACACCTTGGAAAACCTGGATTCTTTCCTTTTCACCCTCTTTTATTTTGTAATGTACAGATATGTTGTCCCCAGCTCCGAAAGTTGGTAAATCTGTTCTTATTTGACTCGATTCTATATGCTTTATGAAATCCATTGTTTTAAAAGTGGGTGCAAAAGTAATAAAAAGAATAGTGGGTTGTGCACATTATAAAAAAAAATGTTTTGATTTTTCTAATAAAAAACACGGCATGTATATTGGTAATTGCAAATTAGTTTTACCTTTGCAGTTCTTAAAATAAAGATGTACGCGATAGTAGATATAGCAGGTAAACAATTTAAGGTTTCAAAAGACCAGAAATTGTACGTGCACAGATTGGCTGAGGACGAAGGAAAATCTGTGAGTTTTGATAACGTAATGTTGGTAGAAGACGGTGGTAATGTTAGTGTGGGAACTCCAAGTTTAAAGGGAGCTACCGTTCAAGCAAAGGTTCTTCAACACATGAAAGGCGATAAAGTTATCGTTTTCAAAAAGAAAAGAAGAAAAGGTTATAAAGTAAGAAATGGTCATAGACAATATCTTACTCAAATTCAAATCGAAAGCATTAAAGCATAATAAACAATGGCACATAAGAAAGGAGCTGGTAGTAGTAAGAACGGAAGAGAGTCGCATAGTAAACGACTTGGTGTTAAAATATTTGGTGGTCAAGTGTGTATCGCCGGCAATATTATCGTAAGACAAAGAGGAACAGTTCACCATGCGGGTAAAAATGTAGGTATTGGAAAAGATCACACCTTGTTTGCACTTACGGATGGTAAAGTAGAATTCCAAAGAAAAGCCAACAATCGTTCATTCGTGAACATTGTAGAATAATGAAAATGAGCGCTCTCGCTCTGTAGTATTCTTTTGCAAAAGAATTTATTTGTTGAGATTGCTTTTATTAAAAAAGATTCATGGTTTTATTTTGTTTAACAAAAAATTAAAATTAACTTTGATTTGTTGTACAAGAAAAAATCACTATTAATGCGATAACCATCGCTATAGATAAAAGACCTTGGGCGTTCTAGCCCAAGATTTAGAGTTTTCATAGTCAATTGAGAAGGCTTCCTTATGGAGGCCTTCTCTTATTTATGACATTTTGGAAAACTAATGATCCGAAAAAACCTTGCTTCCGACACGAATAACTGTGCTCCCAGCGTCAATAGCAGTTAGATAATCACCACTCATGCCCATTGATAGCGTATCAAAGTTATATTGATCTTTTAACTTTAGATATAGTGAGTTGAGAAACTCAAATTCTTTTTTCACGTGATTGATGTCTTCGGTGTTACTGGCCATTCCCATAAGACCTTTGCAACTCACCTGCAATAGACTGGTATATTCTGGATCTTGTAACAGCTCTAATAATTCCGTTTCCGATAATCCGAATTTGGTTTCTTCTTGAGCTATATGCAGTTGAAATAGGAACGGAATTACTCTCTGGTGTTTTTTTCCTTCTTTGTCTACTTCCTTTAAAAGCTTCAAGCTGTCAATAGAATGGATGAGATATACAAAAGGAGCGATATACTTTACTTTATTGGATTGCAGATGCCCTATGAGGTGCCATTGAATATCTTTTGGCAGATTTTCGTACTTACTGGTTAGCTCTTGCACCCGGTTTTCACCAAAGTGACGATGACCACAGTCATACACTTCTTGCAGTTCTGGGAGTGAGCGATACTTAGAAACAACAACTAATTGCGTATTTCCTATTTCTTGCTCTATTTGTTTGATATTTTTGCATATCGAATGAGACATAATCTTTTAACAAATGTAATCCTACTTAGTCTATTTTTTATTTTTTATGGATGTAATTCGTCTGAAGAAAATTTACCTGAAGGAATCTTATCCCAAGCAGAAATGGTGGAGATTATTACGAACATTCAATTAATAGATGCGGCGCAAAAAGAAGTGGGTATATCTGGTATTCTCATGGGTAA
>CAMDBP010000023.1 GCA_945889315.1 Chitinophaga pinensis | reverse complement strand
GAAATAGGGCTAGGCTTAAAATGTGTTTCATTTTGACCACAATACTACAAATCCTACCCACAAAGTGAATAACTAATTGTTTAATCCAGTTTTATCGTTGATAAATTTGCATCTGTAATGAAAAAAGTATTCACAGTCATCCTATTTCTTAGTTCATTTAGTGCATTAGCACACAAGTGTGATTCTATTGGAACTAAAGTTAAAAATGGTAAAACATATATCCTGCATAAAGTTGAAAAAGGGGATGGATTGTATAGCTTAAGCAAAAGATACAATGTTGCCTTAAAAAGCATAGTTGATCAAAATCCAGGTTCGGATTCTGCCATAAAAATAGATCAGTTACTTTTAATCCCGATGTATGCTAAAGAGGTTAATACAAAAATAGAATCAGTAAGCACTAGTCTCACTAATAGTCATAAAGTAGAAGCTGGTCAAACGTTGTATACGATTTCTAAAAAGTATGAAATATCCGTTGAAAGCATAAAAAAAATAAATAATCTAAACTCTGATGAACTTTCTGAAGGACAAGTTCTTATTATAAAAGCGGCTAAAGAAGACCTTCCGACAAATACAAAAAAGGATAAAGTGGCAAAGGATTCTGACAAAATAAAATCAGAGTTAACTGAAAATAAGTATGAGGACGTCGGATTTAATACAGAGGTCACTACTAAGACCCTAGAGAGTTCATCAGGTTATACAATCAAGGTGGAAAAGCTTGTCGAATATGATATCGAAAAAGTAGAGGAAACAGGTATCGTAACTGTTGGAAATGATGAATTACCCAGTGATAAAAATTTTGCATTACATTTCAATGCGCCGGTAGGAACCGTCATTATGGTAACTAATCCAGTAAATAAAAGTACTGTATTTGTTAAGGTAATAGGAAACTTTACGAAGCCAGAAAACAGTTCCGAAATACTCAGAATAAGTGCCTTGTCTTCTCAAAAAATAGCTATTAAATCAAAAGATAAAGTAGTAGTAAGCTATGCGCGATAAGTTAAGTACTTACCGTGTTTCAGCCTTTGTATTTTTACTTGTAACTGCTCTTGGTTTTAGCAGTTTATGGTATTCACCCGCGATATTAAGCGTCTCGTCATTTATACTTATTCTTATTGCTTTAGTGTCTTACAAAGCGTCTTTTTTAAAAGAGTTTAGCGGTATTGCTTATAGTTTAGGTTTTATTCTCCTACTTTACATTTTGGATATTGTGCGTAGTGTAGATGCATCTGTTTCGCTTGATAAGCTATTGCTTCTACTTGTTTTTGTGGGACTACAACTGGCGTGTTTTGTTACATTTGGGAAGTTAAAAGCACATCTGACCTTACTATTTTTGGCGTTGTCTTTTATGATTTTGGTCGTTGACGTAGTGGCAGTCACTAATTATTTCTTGCACATGGATTACTACAACGGATTACTTTTACAGAGTAAACATATACCTATTCCCAAAATGCATCATATACATTTTGGTATATTGAATGCCTTCGTAATTATCATTCTTACAGGTTTGCTCTATTTAAATAAACTACAAGGAAGTAGAAATCATCTGGGCCTTGTTATGCTAATTGTGATTGTCGTTTGTTGTCATATTTTAAGTTCTCGTACCGGTTTGATAGCACTTTACATCGGATTTTTTGTTGCATTGCTTGTTCTCGTGTATCAAAATAAATCTTTAAGATTATTATTTTATGGGGTTTTAGGTATTGTTTTATTAGTGACCATCACCTACGTTTCTAGCACCTCATTTAGGAGTAAAACAGCAAATAGTTTGGAAGACTACAGGAGTTGGGGAAACGGTAAAGAGATTAATTATAAGTCTATGGCTATGCGTTTTGAGGGTTATAAAACATCTTTATTTATACTTAGTAACAACCCACTTGGTGTAGGAGCAGAAGTCCAAGAAACCAAAATACAAGAAGCCTACACCGTACGTGAATCGGTTCTTTTTATGGAAAATAGAGTAGGTCCACATAATCAGTTTTTAGAGTATGGAGTGAAATTTGGATGGATAGGAATCCTCTCACTGCTTCTCTATTTCAGTGCTTTGATTAGAATTCTGCCATCTACGTTATTTCCATTTTCGGGTATCGTTACAGTTGTTTTTGTGGCACTCCAATTTGAATCATTGCTGGAGAGACAAGCGAGTATTTTCTTTATTTCGTTACTAATTCCACTTTCATATCATCTTTTTATCAAAGAAGAAATAAATAGTAATAGGGTGACGTGAACCTTTTTAAAACCTGTTAATTTTGAAACGTTGAACAATTCGATGAAAAATAGTGCACTTATGTTACTTCTTATACTGAGTAAACTGACTTTCGGTCAAGTAAATGGCGTGGATACTGATGCAGAGGAAAGTAGTGACTTTATACGAACGGAATTTACAGATTGGAAGAGTAGAACGTATTTAAGTATATCAAGTTCATTTCTCATAGATTATATCACATCTCCACTGGGATACTACAATCCTAGAGAGACACAACCCAACTTTAAGTATAGTAGAGCAGCTACCCAAAGCTCTACAGCATCTCTCTACACGTTGGGTTTTGAGGCAAGATATAATCTATTAGATATCAAAGAAAATCTCGCAATAGCACTATCTGCACCGGTTGGATTTGGATTTAGTAATGTATTCGCAACTTCCGATGATGTTAGATCCGGTCAAGGATTTGGTACCATTCAAATTCCGGTATTGGCAAGGTTATATTTTGGAGCAGGTTCTACGTTTTTTGCGTTAGACGATTTCGGAATTAATGTGGGGGCAGGATATGAATTTAATAAACTTGGCGTGTTTAATTTTAGTTCAGAGCCGCAAGCTTCAGGTATTAATAAAGCCTGGCTAATGCCTGCCATCACTGGAGGTGTAAGCTTTGTAAGAGGTATATCGCCGGTAGAAGTTAATTTAAAGTACGGTTTCGGACCTATTCAAGACCAGCTTATAGACGGTGAAGGTAATAGACTTACCAGTAAGAGAACAACGAGAGCAACCTCCTTAAAATTAAGTTTAGTATACCCCCTTAATTAGGGTACTATTATTTTTAAAACATATGATAAATAGAGATATCAGCTGGCTTTCATTTAATGAGCGAGTATTGCAAGAAGCCCAAAATGTGGATGTACCCCTGATTCAGCGAATGCGTTTTTTAGGTATTTATAGCAATAATTTGGATGAGTTTTTTAGAGTGCGGGTAGCAACACTAATCCGTTTCCAAAATGCGCTTGAAACAAGTAACGCTGAGCTAGCCGAACAAACAAAATCCATCCTTGAACAAATACAAAGTCGGGTTATTCAATTACATGCCATCTTTTATGAAACGTATGAGCAAATATTGTCACAGCTAACCACAGAAAATATATTCATTAAGAATGAAAAGAATCTGGATAAAAAACAAGCAAATTTTGTAAGAAGTTACTTTTTAAAAGAAGTTGAATCGCTTATTACACCGCTGATAATTAGTAATATTAAGAAATTCCCATACCTCAAAGATCAATCTGTTTACCTCTTTATTTCTTTTACCAAAAAATCAGATAAACAGCATCACGCACTTATCGAACTACCTACGGATTACATATCTCGCTTTATAGAATTACCAAGTGAAAATGATCAAAAGAACAGCATTTATTTGGATGACGTGATACGCTACAACATGCCTTATATACTCTCTATCTTCGAACCTCTAGAAATCTCATCTTATATTATCAAACTTACGAGAGATGCTGAGCTAGACCTGGACGACGATTTTAGTGCTAGTTATTATGAAAAAGTAACCAAAAGTGTGTCAGATAGGAAGAAAGGAAAGGTAGTAAGATTCGTCTATGATCGGGAAATGCCTGAAACGCAACTCGATTACATAATATCCAATATAAAACTCTCACCTAGCACTAATCTGATTCCAGGGGGCCGTTATCATAATTTTAGAGATTTTATGGGATTCCCTAATTTAGGCCGAGAAGACTTATGCTATGCAGAAATACCCGCTATAGAACATCATAGTCTCAATAAATCAAGGCCTCTTTTAAAGCAGATAAGTGAACGTGATATTTTGCTGCAAATGCCGTATCATTCATTTGATATTATAATAGATATTATTCGTGAAGCATCTATTGATCCTAAGGTAGAAAGTATCAAAATGAGTCTTTACAGGGTAGCACCCAAGTCGAAAATAATCAAAGCGCTTAAAAATGCCGCTCGCAATGGGAAGCAAGTTTATGTGGTTATTGAGCTTAGAGCGCGATTTGATGAAGAAGCCAACTTAGAGTGGTCTAAACAGCTCCAAGATGAGAATATTCATATTGATTTTGGGCTTAAAGGGTTAAAAATACACAGTAAACTTTTGCTAATACAGCGTTTTTCGAAAGGTGTTTTAAAGAATTATTCCTTAATAAGCACAGGTAATTTTCACGAAAAAACGGCTAAAATTTACTGCGATACTGCATTAATCACATCGGACGAACGAATTACCAATGAAGTAGAACGCGTATTTCAAATCTTTGAAAAACCTTATCTCAGTTATACGTTTGAGCACCTACTTATAGCACCCATTAACTTGAGAAAACGTTTACTGGATTTGATCGATAATGAGATTAAAGTGACACTAGGTGGCGGTAAAGGTCACATTTTTATTAAGATAAATAATCTGGTAGATGAAGGTATTATCAATGCTATTCTAAATGCAGCTCAGCAAGGAGTAGAAGTAAAATTACTCGTTAGAGGAGTGTGTAGTTTAGTTCCGATTGAAAATATTACCATTAGGAGTATTGTAGGACGATTTTTAGAACATTCTCGCGTATTCTGGTTTGGTGACGAGACAAGTGGTAAACTTTATTTAGGTTCTGCCGATTTGATGACTCGGAATTTAGATATTAGGATAGAAGCGCTTACGCCAATATATGATGATAAAATTAGGAAAGAGCTAATCGCCTACTTACTCTTGCAATGGTCTGATAACCAAAGAGCAAGAATAATTGACAGTAATCTTTCTAATACCATGTACACTAATGGTGAAGCGCCATTACGAGCTCAAACCGCATTGTACGATATGTTGAGATAATAGCAGTTCAATTATCTAAGTAGATTTCGACCATCCACTTTCTTGGTAATATCAATATCTGCAAGTCCAAGCAACGTAGGTGCTATGTCTATTGTTTTTACAGAAGTCTTTACTTTCATAGGCTTTATAAAGGGACTGTAAAGAATAAATGGTACATGCGTATCGTAGCTATACGGTGTTCCGTGGGTAGTGCCGCAACTCCTCATATCTACAAGACTTAAGGGAGTGCAAAGCAATTGTACATAATATCCAAATCGTGGGTCATAGCTATTTTTAAACTGCTGTTTGTAATTTTCGTTGTTCGTACTATGTATAAAATCCTCAGGTGTGTAGGCTTGATCTACGTAACTTAGCTTCTTGAGTCTTTCCTTTAAGGCATCTAGGTATATAAACGAATCGATATGATGAGCTGTAAGCAACTCAAAATTAGGCTCCACACCTTCATACGATTTTTCTAAAAAAGTACTCTCTGTTAGGTTAAATAATTGTTTTAATGATTGATCGATACCTAACATATCGTTGTCAAATTGCTCAGATTCCACACGCACAGCTTTGTCAGTTAAACTTGAAAATTCTGGCATCGGTACTACACCATGATCCGCAGTTAAGGCAAGTACATAGTTATCCTTACCTATTTTTTGATTGAGCATGGTAATAAAAACTTTTAAGTAGTGGTCTAATCTTGTGTAATAGTCTACAATTTCAACACTGTTAGGGCCAAATTGATGCCCAATTACATCTGCAGCCGAAAGACTGATAGTTAGCACATCGGTATGTTCATCAGATCCTAATTGATTTTTAATTATAAGTTGCTCGGCAAACTTTAACACAAACTCATCACCATACGGGGTATTCCACATAAAAGTTCCAATTTTATTTTCACCTTCTTTTACGCTTTCTATACTTTTTAACGTATGCGGGAACCAAGGTTGAAACGTGCCACACTCATACGTCGCACTGTCGTGATCTAGTAAAGGGTTATGCACCGTAGGGATAGAAGAATTCAATAACCAACCAGTTTCTATTTCCGATGCATAAAGTTGGTCTGCTCTAAAGGCGGTAACCCATTCAGGAAAGGGCTCAGCATAGTAATTGGTACTCACCATTTGTGTGCTCTGACCGTCAAACCAATAGGCTCTATTGGCTAAATGCCCCCCCATCAATATAGAAGATCTATCTTTCAAAGCTACGCTGTAGCTCTTGCTCAGCGGATCTTTCATTTTAATATAATCGCCAATAGATGATTTCTGAAGTTTGGCTGCAGATACTTTTTGTAACGAACATCGGTCTACGCCTAAAAAAGAGATGGATGTATCCAGTATAGAGTATTCGGTTTTTCGTGTAGCACGCACATACACATTGTTATCTACTATACCATGCGTACTTGGCAAACATCCTGTTGCTAGTGTTGCGTGACCCCCTGCAGTGGTTGTTTTAGCGTGAAAATGATGCGTATTTACATAATTTAAACCGCCATTATACAACTCTTGATAAACGAACGGCATCTGACTTTTAAATCGTTCGATGTAGTCACCACGCATTTGATCTACGCTGATAAGCACAATTAATTTGGGTGTAACGCTTGTTTTAGGAATTGCGCCAACTGAAGTTATAGCTATAAACAGAAGAAATAAATATTTTTTCACTCCGCGAAGTAAGCGAGCAAAGATTACTTTAACGTAAAATAAGTATAAAAATAAACGTTTATAAAATGCACCTTGTTAAAACTAATAATACAGAGCATATTTGCGTATGCGAATTTTTTGTCTTCTACTATTCATAAACACCTTAGTTTTTAGTGCTTTAGCTCAAAAAAACACACGGGGTAAAGTGGTGGATCAGGATGAAAATCCAATACCCTTTGTTAAAGTACAAGAACCTGAAACCGGAAATGTAGGGTACACTAACGATCAAGGCGAATTCATCCTAAACTATTTTGAAAGTGATAGTAAGTTGATTTTTACCGCGGTCGGCTATGACACATTGTCTTTAGCGCTTCCCTATGACAAGTACACTACGGTTTTTATGTCTGCAAAAGAAAATACCAATCCCTATCACATGGGATTTATGGTAGGCTTTTTAGATTTTAAGAATAAAAACAAAAATAAAAACCTGGAAAATATGACCTATTTCCTTGGAGAATCAGATATCAACAGGCAACTACAAATGTTACCTGGCATAGAACAAGGCTCAGAGGGGTATAGTAATTTATTTGTGCGTGGGGGTGAGGTAGATCAAAATTTGATGCTGTATAACGGAACGCCTATTTACAATTCGAACCATATCTTTGGGCTTTCATCGGTTTTTCATCAACGCAGTATTGCAAATACTGGAATATCGCGTGGTATTTCTTCTGCTAAATACGGTGGAAGATTATCGTCGACTATTTCACTGGAAAGCAGTAAAACAGGAAGTTATAGTGGCGTAAAAGGTGAATTTGAAATGACACCCATCAACGCAGGCATATACATCGAAAGTATCAAAAAAGATTTGAGCTATTTTACCTTGTCTGCTCGACGTTCTTGGATAGATCTGCTTATACCCGCTGAATCTAGACAACGAAGTGTGAACGCTAATATTTTCGATTACCAAATAGGCTACGGTAAATATTTAAAAAATGGAGATAAGCTAGATTTTAGTTTTATGAATACACGTGATTTGTATTTTGTCTCCCTAGAAACGTCTGATACGGCAAATGGAAACATCCCCATAACCTATGGTATAACTCAAAAATGGTACAATGTATTAGCCTCAGTTAATTATAACGAACAAGTTTCTACTCAGCTTAAAAGAATACATTCTATTCATTATTCCAGTTATAAAAATAAAAATGACTACAGTCAAGAAACATTTGATTTTAACCTTTCTGTCAATCCGTTAGTGGAAGAAAAACTGCAACGTGGTATCCGCGACATTGGATTAAAAACAGACTGGGAATATGCTTACTCAAATGAACATTACCTAAGTTTTGGATGGCAAAATACCTTTAGACAATTCCTACTAGGGGCTAATAATTTGATTTCTCAAAACTATCCTAACCAAAATGATATTGATACCATAGTGGGTAATCCCAATTATGAAACCAGCATTGAGAGTAGCTTTTATGCCGAAGACAAATTCGTTTTTAGTAAAAACACTACACTGGATGGTGGATTAAGAGCAACTATTTATTCGTTTGGGGGATTCACTAAATTGGTTGCGGAACCCCGATTCCATTTAACCTACTTCTTAGCAAATAATGACGTATTAAAAGCGGCCTATAACCGACATAATCAATTTGTAAATCAATTAAACCTTGGAAGATCTGGAAGTCCTGATAATATATGGGTACCCGCTACTCGCGAAATTTTACCCCAAAATTCTGATATTGTCGAAGTAGGCTATGAGCGTAAATTAGGGAGACAATTCAGCGGAACGTTAAATGCGTACTACAAAAACATGCGAAACCTATCGGCTGTTTCTAATTTAAACGACGCTTCAAATCCAGAAAAAGATTGGAGAAGTAGCGTGGTGCAAGGCAGCGGAAAATCCTATGGTATTGAGTTTTTGTTTCAAAAAAGCAAAGGTGATTTTACAGGATGGATAAGCTATGCCTACAGTAAATCTGTACGAACATTTCCTGATTTATATGCTAATGAATTCTTATTTACGTTTGATAGACCTCACATGATGAAAGTATACGGCAATTACACCAACGAATACTCGATCTGGAATTTTAGCTTTAATTATCTGGTAGGAAGCGGTCAATTGTTTACTCTGCCAATTGGTAAATTTAGAGATATCAACGGACAACTGCAATTGGAATATAACACTTTAAATAATTACAGGAGTCCGCTTTATCAGCGATTAGATATCAGTGCGGGACGTAAAAATATTAACTCCGCATTAACCTCAGAATGGCGATTCTTTGTTTACAATGTATTATCCAATCGAAATCCGCTGTATGTGAATGCTGACTTTACAAATACCAGTTACACCGAGCTGGTTATCAATAGAAACTACCTCGCTTTTGTTCCTGGGGTATCATACATTATTAAATTTTAAAAGAACATGAAACGTTTGAATTTAAAATCAATCAACACGATAATCTTACTAACGGTTACCTTGCTAACCAGTTGTTTGTCGGATACCGTAAAACCTGATATACTGTTAAACTATACCCCTAAAATTACGGTAAATACCGATTTTGATAATATTTGGGTTGCAGGCATGCCCGTATCGCTTGAGATCACAACAAGCGAAGGCTCTATTGCCAGCGAACTGCCTAAATTACTAAAAGATGCAACCATAGAATACGTAGCAACCGATGGATCTAAAGGTAGCTTACTATACAATGCAGCTAAAGAGCATTATGTTACAACCAAATCATTTACACCAGGTACAGCAGTTCAATTAAACATTAAGCACCCTTCCTATCCTTCCGTAAGATCATTAGTGCTTTTTCCAGACACCATAAATCCAACTGGCACCCTTAGCATTGCGGGTGGATTAGATACATCAGGTAATCCCGCCGACAAATTAGCCATTAGTTTTGCAGACGTCGGTAGTGTTAATAATTATTACAAAATCAATCTGTATTATTTCAATAAATCTATTTCTTCATGGGTTCCTTTAGCTGTTCCCCGTACCGATCCATCATTAGCAGGATATAACTCCATCGTTCAAAATGACGGAGGAATTCTGTTTTCAGATGATTTATTCAATGGTAAATCAAAAACAATTACCATGAATGTGCCCTTAGGCTATGTAAGTACTAACCCAGGAGATAAATATAAAATTACCCTCTCCAGTATATCTGAGGACTTATTTCTGTATTACAAATCGCTCCAACGCGCTCAAGATGCAAAGGCAATTAATTTTCAAGGTGGATACAATAATGCGGTGGTGATACACAGCAATATAGACGGAGGATTGGGCATTATAGGAACGCAATCAAAGGAAGATGTGATTTTAAAATAAATCCACATACTTTTGACCGGGAAAACAGTACACACTAATTTTATTAGCTAGCTTAAGGACAGTAGTTTATTAATGAGAAAAAAGGGAATTTTACTTGGATTGATGATGGCTTTTTTTAGCCTTGCTCATGCACAATCTGGAGTATTGAGGGGATTTGTCATAGACGCACAATCAGGAAATCCAATAAGTGGAGCTATAGTAAAGCTGAAAGGAAATAATCAAGGAGCCTACTCAGACGATAGAGGATTTTATACTATTCCTAACCTAAACGAAGGTACGTTTGTGGTGGTAGCGAGCTACGTAGGTACAGATCCTGCAGAGCAAGAAGTTAGCGTTAAAAACGAACAAATTACCACACAAAATTTTTACATCATCTTAAGCGGTGGTCAAGAGTTAGGTTCTGTAAGTGTTTCTGCCGATAAAATAAGAAAAAGCAAAGAAGTAAATATTTCAAAAACCACGATTAAGCCCATACAACTAACCCGTATTCCTTCCGTGGGAGGTGAGCCTGATTTGGTACAATATTTACAAGTATTACCAGGAGTTGTTTTTTCTGGAGATCAAGGCGGACAGCTCTATATTAGAGGTGGGTCACCAGTTATGAATAAAGTACTATTGGACGGATTAACAGTATATAACCCATTTCACAGTATCGGTTTATTTTCAGTTTTTGATAGCGATATATTAAAGTCTGTAGATGTTTATTCTGCAGGATTTAGTGCTGAGTATGGCGGTAGAGTATCGGCTATTGTAGATGTTAAAACCAAAGATGGAAGCAAAACCGGTCTACATGGTAAGGTAAATAGCAGTCCATTTAATTCTAAAATCATGCTGGAAGGTCCGCTAAAGAAGTATGAGGTAGGCAAAAACAGTACGAGCTTTATAATGTCCTACAAAAACTCGTATTTAGACCAATCTGCCCCTGTTATCTATCCGTACATCAACGATGGCAAATTACCATACTCGTTTAGTGATTTCTATGGTAAACTTTCATTTAACGCCGCAACAGGAAGTAATTTTCACGTATTTGGTTTTGATTTTTCAGATAAAGTAGCGTTTGAAAATAGCTCTGCGTATAATTGGAAGTCGAGAGGTTTAGGTACGAAGTTTTTATTGGTACCTAACAACAGCAAAACACTTATAGACGGTGGTGTAACCTATAGTAACTACCTTATACAACAGGATGAGCAAGACAATAAACCACGTAAATCAGGTATCAATGGGTTTAATGTAAATCTGACCTTTTCGCGATTTTTATCCGAGTATGATAACTTGAAGTATGGGGTAGAAATGAACGGATTTCAAACTAATTTTGAAATATACAATACCTTAGGTAGACGCATTAGTCAACTCGAAAACACCAGTGAAATAAGTGCTTTTGCCAATTATCTTAAAAATTTCAATAAGAAATTATTACTCGAAAGTGGTATTCGTATTCAGCGTTATTCTACCTTATCCGAAACACGATTTGAGCCTCGAATCCGTATGAAATATAATTTCAACACACGTTGGCGATTTAAGGCTTCAACCGGGTTGTACTCTCAGAATTTGATGAGTGCTGTAAGTGATAGAGATGTGGTTAATTTATTTTATGGGTTTTTAAGTGGCCCAGAAGACTTGCCAGAAACCTTCATGGGTAAACCGGTGGAATCGAGCTTACAAAAAGCACGACACGCTGTAGCAGGTTTTGAATATGATGTGAATGCCATTTCGGAAATCAATATAGAAGGCTACATTAAACAGTTTAATCAATTAACAAACATCAACCGGGATAAAATATTTGATAATACGCCAGAGAACCAAAAAAGAGCTTCGTTTTTGCGTGAAGATTACATCGTAGAAAAAGGGGAGGCCTATGGATTTGACGTTACGTATAAGTTAGAAACCAAACAATGGTACGTGTGGACGGTATACTCCTACAACATCGTGAATAGGTATTATGAACAAGAAGAGTTAGTTAAGTATCAGCCGCACTTTGACAGACGTCATAATATCAATATCGTAAACTCATATGACTTTGGTAAAGACTTGCATTGGAATGCTAATTTGAGATGGAATTTTGGTTCAGGCTTCCCGTTTACCCTTACCAAAGGATTTTATGAATTGCAAAATTTTAGCGAAGGAGCTACAGTTGATTACACCACCTCCAATGGGAGTCTAGGCATATACTACGACGATTTAAATAAAGGAAGACTTCCGTATTACCATCGTCTGGATGCGTCCGTTAAACGAACTTTTAAGATTAAAACCAAAAAGGAAAATGTCTTTAATCAGGCATCGGCTATATTTTCCGTAACCAATGTGTACAATAGAGCCAATATCTTCTACTTCAACCGGGTTACCTACAAAAGAGAGAATCAGCTTCCTATACTTCCTAGTTTATCGTTTAGCTTCAGTTTTTAAGCTATTCAATTGGCTACCTAAAACATATAGGCAATGATTTAAGGCAGCCTAAATCATTTCTAGGGATGATGAAGAACAGGATTCTTCTAAAATAATTTGTACCGATGTAGCCTGGGGAGCATAGGAGATAGAGCTTAAAATGGCTATATCTTCTAAGATTTGGTTGTACTCCTGCAATAATGGTTGACTAGCTCTAACCTGACCTAACATCTGAGCGTGCTCTTCTGCAGGTAATTCGTTATAGGCTAAAAGGAGTAAGTCGTTTTGAGTAAGGTGTCTCATCATATTAAATTTGTTGATATTCCAAAGGGTAACGCAGCGCATTGCGCATAAAGTATATAGTTTAGCTTTTTTTATTTTGTCTTTTTCGTTTGAGCGTCGCTAGGATCTAGTAGCGAAGTACAAAGTGTTGTTTTTGCAGCACCGGTTTGCAAAAAACAAAACCTAAAAAAAACAAGTCTATGCTTACCATACATTTAGCAGAAGCTTTGATTTGCTGCCAGGCTTGCTCCATGGCCGGCGAGTAATGTATATCATCAAAAATAAAAAGGGTATGGGCCGTTGCGTTGTATTGCAACTGCTCGAAGTAGCGCATGGTAGGCTCATAGTGATGATTGCCGTCTATGTAGATAATATCAAACTGTGTGTCCCCTAACTCCGCTAAGGTGTTGTCAAAATTGCCAATCACGCTGGTTATGTTGTGCAGACCCAATTCCTCCCAAACCTGTTTTGCTATAGCCGCTACTTGTGGATCGCCTTCCATGGTTACTAGGCTAGTAGTTGGTCCAGAAGCAAGATAGGCAGAGGTTATGCCCAATGAAGTCCCTAACTCTAAGCAGTGCTTGGCTTGGTAGTACCTTACTGCACTCGCCAAAATGCGGGCATATTTCTTGGGCTTTAATGCGTTTTTAGCCATGGTTGCTATTGATTTTTGACTAACCATCCCTTGCTTGCCGTAGTCTATAAACGAAATGTGCTGTTTAGATGCTCTAAGTGCTTGTCGTTGTGCTTCTATCAGCGGCAGGTGGATTAGCTGGGCAGGTTTTAGTAAATGATCTATAAAATCATATACAAAGGGACTGTGCACATCGTGGCGAGTGTCTGAGGTGAAGTAGTAGCGTATGTAGCTTATCGCTATCCGAATAAAGGAATAAGGTCTGGAACTTTCTTCCATCTTTTCGTTATTATGCTTCGGCAGGTGCTGGCGCATCTTCGTTAGAAGCGGCTGGTGCATTGGTCATTTCTTTTTTGGTCGTTTTTAGTGCGCTTAGTTCTAACTTAAGTCCATCTATTTGCTTGCGTGCTTTACTTATTTTAAGCTCAAATTCTTTGAGCATTTTTTCTGCTGTTTTAGATTTAGCAAAGAATGACATGTTATTTTCAATACCCGTAATCTCTTCGATGAGTAAAGCTATTTTACGCTTAATGTTAAGCTCTTCAGTATCCAACCCTTTGGTGCCTTGATAACCGCTACCCAATTGTCTAAAATGCTCAGATAGATTGGCAGATTTAGCTGCCTCTATTTGAGAGCTAAACTTGGTGTAAACAGCATTGTTAGCCGCTTCATAGGCACTACTTATCACTTTGATCGACTTATGCGGTACAAAACCAATTGCTTTCCATGCTGCGTTTATTTCTTTCAGTTGAGCGAATGCTTCTTTGTGTGTTATATCTTGGGTAGCCAATGTTTCTAGTGAAGTCAACAACGATTTTTTTTGAACTAAGTTTGCATTTTCTTCGTCTTTTCTACCTGAGAACGCTTGATTTTTATTATTGAAATAAACATCACATGCTCCTCTAAAACGTTGCCAAATCGCTTGATTTACCTTGTCAGGAACTGGACCTATTTTTTTCCAATCTTCTTGCAACGTTAGAATTTGCTTGGTAGTATTCGCCCAGTCGGTGCTATCTTTAAGCGACTCTACTTTTTCACAAAGAGATTGTTTTAATTTTAGATTATCACCCTTAGCATCATTTTGCATTTTAAAATGCAATTTACGCTTGGTGTAAAAATCATTTCTTACGCCATTAAACTGAATCCAAACCTCGTCATTATTAGATTTTGGAACAGGTCCTATCTTTTTCCACTCATCAAAAAGTTTTTCGAACGACTTCGTTTTTTCTGACCAATCTTGTGGAGAACGAGGATCTACTGCATTTAGTAAATTTGCTTTTTCTGCTAGTATTTGTTTTTTGACAAGATTACCATCCTTTACGGTTTCCATGTCTGTAAACACCTGTCGTTTTGCCTCATATACCATGTCGCTAGCCGTTTTAAAAGCTTGCCAAATCGGTTCTCTACTTTCAGTTGGTACAGGACCTATATTTTTAAATTCTTCGTGGTATTTGTTTAGTAAAATAAAACTTCGTTTCAAAGAAGCCTCGTTCACTACTTCTTCAACTTTTTTAGTAAGCTCTATTTTGGCACTTAGATTTTTCTGGCGATCAAGTTCTTTTAACTCGATATTAATTCCATGATTATCATAAAATCTATTCAGAAGTAAATTATACGAATCCCATAATTCATTAACTACATCTTTAGGTAATACACGAATGTTTTTCCATTCCCGCTGAATTTTTTTTACTTCATTGATACTCTCAAGAGTTTCATCCTGATTTACCAATTGCTCCAAGCGAACTAGTAAATCTTGTTTAATCTTTAAATTTTTTTGACGCTCTTCTTGTACTCTCTTTTTTTCCTCTGCCTTCGCGAGTTTTATTTGTTCGTCTAAGGAAACCATGTCCTGAACCAACTTCTCTTTACTATAGGCAAATAGTACCTCTGTATCGGTGTTGGCAAGACTAAATGCTGATCGCTCTTCTTCTTTGTCTAGATTCAGCTTTTCATAAAAGTAGGTTTTAATTACTTTCAACTTTTTAAAAGCTGCAGTAGGAGTAAGTACCAAAATGGTACATGCCACCTCCATTATTTCTTCTAAGGATTTCCCATCTAGTTCAGAAGCATCAAACAATTGCTCTTCCTCTATTTCACGCATCACAGATTTATGCATTTGGTCGATGCTTAGATCTCCATTTTCTGTATCAGCAGCAATAGCTTCTACCTCACGAGGCTCGGTATTATCTATGTTTGATTCTTTATTCATTCGATATTTTAAAAGAGTGCAAAAATGGTATTTTTGAACCATAATGCCAACACAACCTCTAGAAGGAAAAATTAAGATCATAGAGTGCTCCAGAGATGCAATGCAGGGCATACTTGATTTTATACCAACACGTGATAAGATACAGTATATCAATGAGTTATTAAAGGTTGGTTTTGACTGTTTGGACTGCGGAAGTTTTGTTTCTCCTAAAGCTATTCCGCAAATGAGAGATACTGCTGAGGTTTTAGATCAACTTGATTTGGAAAATAACGGCACAAAACTCTCCGTTATTGTGGCAAATGAGCGGGGAGCTGCAGATGCCGTTCTTCACGAAAAAGTAAGTTATTTGGGTTTTCCGTTTAGCATCTCAGAAACGTTTCAACGCAGAAATACGAATAGCTCAATAAGCGATTCCTTGGAGACGGTAAAATACCTTTTAGAGCTATGCGTTAAGCACAATAAACGTTTAAGTGTTTATATATCTATGGGATTTGGAAACCCATATGATGACGAGTGGAGTGTTGCAATTGTAAATGATTGGATAGGAAAATTAGCAGCGCTAGGTGTTATGGAATTCTCATTGTCTGATACCGTAGGCATTTCAACTCCTGAAAAAATTGCAAGTGTTTTTTCTAGCGCTCTACACGCATTTCCGGACTTAGAATTTGGTGGTCATTTTCATACTACTCCATGGGAGTGGCAAGAAAAAGTAGAGGCTGCTTATCAAAACGGCTGCATGCGTTTTGACGGCGCTATAAAAGGCTACGGCGGCTGTCCTATGGCCAAAGATGACTTAATAGGAAATATGCCTACAGAGCGCCTTATTGAATTTTTTGGCTACGAAAAACTAGGCCTAAAAAAAGCCCCTTTTGAAGGAGCTTTTAAATCCGCTGAAACTATTTTTAATCGCTATTCGTGATTCACGATTAGCTTTTTGGCTACCTGTATATCATCTCCTGTTACGGTAATAAAGTATGTTCCGTTAGGTAACTCGCTTATGCTAAAAGGCTCCCCAGGTTCTAGAATGCCTATTTGCTTACCCTCTAAAGCGTACAATTGAACTATCGCATTATTCAGGTTGAATAATCCATTGGATGCCAAGGTTACGGTAGAGGCGGCAGGGTTTGGATAAAGTGTGACAAAATCTGCATCTTGGTATTGCTTAACAGCACCTGTTGTAGAGACAATGAAGTAATTCTCTGCATTTTTCACATCCGTTCCAAAGTTATTCGTGATGGTCAGCTGTACATTATAAAATCCAGCGACGGAAAAACTTATATCTAAAGTGTCATTTGAAAGACTGCCAGCGCTAATACTGTATGTGCTAGGAGTTATTACCCATGTTCTGCTTGTGGCAGCCTGCCCAGTACTAATATCTCTTAGCGTAACCGTTTGATTGGTTAGAATATTGTTTTTAGTAGCAGTAAAATCAGCCCCTGGTGCTAAGGAATTAATGGTAACCTTCCGTATTAAGTGACTTGCAGTAGATAGGCTATTTTCAGTTACATACAAATTACCTTGACCATCAGATTCCATTCCTGAAAGTTCAGTGAAATTGGCATTTGCGCCAGTTCCGTCTGCAATACCTGCAACCGTTATATCACCCGCAAATGTTGTTACGGAATTGTTAGCCACGTTGATCGCACGTATTACATTGTAATCGTTTACGTAAATAATTCCATTTACTACGGCAACTCCAGTAGGTGCTCTAAATCGAGCTTCACTGAGGGTACCGTCTACGTGTTGTGGATTAGGTCCTGTTTTGGAGCCTGTAAGTGTAGTTGTTTCACCACTGTAGATATTGATTAACCTAATATTTCCGTTCCAACGATCAGTTACTACTATCTGGTTACTGTTATACATCGCTACTCCCCAAGGAAGTCCAAATCTGGCAGTACTTCCTACTCCGTCTGCTGTTCCTTTGGTCATTGCAAAACCTGCCAATGTGGTCACTTCTCCAGATGATGATATTTTTCGAATCGTGGAGTTATTCTGATCTGTCACATAAAAACTACCCTCACTATCTCTTGTGATATCTGTCGGAGTATTAAATTTAGCGTTGGTTCCTGTTCCATTACTAGATCCGGATGTCCCATACCCTGGCAGACCGGTTGTAGTTGCAGCCCCAGCAAACGTGGTTACAATTTGTCCACTACCTAAACTTCCATACGCAGAAACTTTTCGAATACAATGATTATCTGCATCTGCCACATAAATATTGCCACTTGCATCACTTTCTAATCCTTTTGGATTTCGAAAAGTTGCTTGAGTCCCAGTTCCATCTTTATAACCTTCAGATAATGCTGTGCTTTGCAAACTACCTGCACGTATATAAAGTAGATTATTGGTAATAACTCTTACCTTATTAAGCTCAGAAACATACATTTTTCCATTATTGTCAAAACATATTCCGTTTGGTGAAGCAAAGTATGTATTGGTTAGTGAAGTACCTGAGGTAGATTCGTACTTGGTAAAAATATCATCGTTAGCCTTTCCCGCAAAAGTTACCACACTTTGCGAATATCCAGTGGCAAGCACTAAAAGTAGAGTAACAGAAATTATGCATTTTTTTTTCATTTAAATATCTACTTTAGAGAGTTGCGATGTACTGATTAACATTTTGTTCTATACGATTTTGAATGTCATCGTACATACGTGGTATAAATTTTTCACCAGTTATGTTTTCAAAAAGTTCAATGTACCGTTCTGATATGGATTGAACAAAATCTGCCGACATAAGAGGAATAACTTGCCCCTCTTTTCCTTGAAACCCTTCCGATATTAGCCATTGTCTCACAAATTCTTTTGATAATTGTCGTTGAGTTTCACCTTTAGCTTGTATCTCTTCATACTTATCAGCATAGAAATAACGCGAAGAGTCTGGCGTATGAATTTCATCAATCAGATAAATTTTGTTATCAAGCTTGCCAAACTCATATTTTGTATCCACTAAAATGAGTCCTCTTGTTTTTGCAAAAGTATTACCGTACTCATAAAGTGCCAATGCATAGGTTTTTAACTGCGCAAGCTCGGTTTTGTTAATTATTTTTTGCTCTAGAATTTCTTCATAACTAATATCCAAGTCGTGTCCACTTTCTGCTTTAGTGGTTGGAGTTAGAATCGGTGTAGGCAATTTATCGTTTTCGCGAAGGCCATCTGGTAAATTTACGCCGCAAACTTCTCTTTTACCAGAAGCGTATTCTCTCCAAGCATGTCCTGCTAGATATCCTCTTACCACAAACTCCACAGCATAAGGTGTGCAATTAATGCCCACAGTCACATGCGGATCTGGTTCTGCGAGTTTCCAATTAGGAACTATATCTTTTGTATCATTTAAAAACTTCGAGGCTATCTGATTTAAAACTTGCCCTTTATATGGTATTGCACTTGGCAATACATGATCAAAGGCAGAAATCCTGTCACTGGCCACTAATACAATCTTATCATGGCCGATGCTATATACATCTCTAACCTTCCCTCGTCTAAAATCAACCTGATCTTTAAAGAAAAAATTGGTTGATACTAATGCTGTTTCTTGTCCCATTGCGCTCATCTTTTATTAAGAAATTCGATTCAAAAATATAAATAACTCTGTTTTGTCGATAGAATCAATTTCCTAAATCACATTTTCTAAAAATTTTAAGGTGTTCATATTGTCTGCAAAATCTTGAATGTCAGGATTTTGTGATTTCCCAAACGGAACAATGCGCGGATGAGAATAGTTACCCACAACACATTGTAATTCATCTGTATTTTTATCGATAAAATCATTTATTTCAACTTCTGAATTATAATAGGAATAATGAATACAAGCCAACGGTGCATGGATATCTA
This sequence comes from Chitinophaga pinensis, assembly GCA_945889315.1. Lineage (GTDB taxonomy): Bacteria > Bacteroidota > Bacteroidia > NS11-12g > UBA9320 > UBA9320. The sequence continues at coordinate 11,519 of CAMDBP010000023.1, read as the reverse complement.
ATCGTTCTTTAGGTAAAACAAAACCGGTATCCAAATGCTGTTCTCCATTCATGAGCAAAATAGCTCTATGATAGGTGTAGTTGTTAGCATATTTATTGTGATTAGCTAACTCTTTGTAGGTCATAAAATGATCCAAAACCCTGGTAATATCCATAGATTTAGGCAAGTAAATGAAACTAACATTACGGCACCCTAAGCCATAATGTCTAAATATATCATGTGCTAAATTTTCGAGATCTTCATTACTTTCGCTACCATTAAGTATGGCTATAGATTTTCTGTTTTTTCGAAGTAAATGAGGTATATGTTTGAAATAATATTGAAAGTATCGAAACGAATTATTGCTTCCTGTTGCAATAACTGCGTCAATTGAATCAAGGCGTTCAACAATATTTATCCGGTCTACTAAGCCATTCTTCACCAAAAAATCTATAATATAAAGCATGACGTACTTATCGTCACTACTTGGTTTAACCACAGCTATGTGTCCGCTCAAAAGGGTACAAAGCAAATCATGAAAACCGACCATAGGGATATTCCCCGCCATTATTAAGCCTATTTTTTTTGGTACTAAAGTAAAGGCATAGGGTGCACTAAATACTTCTAATTTTTCGAGCGTAAGTAAGGATTTCCAATGGTTTATCGCTTGCCAATAACTTTCTGCAGTTAGCCAATTATTTTCAAAGTAGGTTTTATGTATAACCCCATTCAAATGCTCGTTAGACTTGTTGAATGAATCTCCGAGTTGTACTAGGATCGATAATATCTCTGATTTTGAAATCATGAATTAAGTACAAAGGTCTCTTTTCTTAATAAAATGTTAACCTTTACTTGATTTTTTTATCCATACTTTATACGAAATTTGAACATTATGTCATGGAGTAAATTAGAAGGTGAACCACTGAAGCGGGATATTCTGGTGGAAATAGAAGACGCCTTAAAAGCAGAAAAAGATAATAATGTAAAGGTTTGCATAGGATCTGACTCACAAGTCAAAGCAGAAATTACAGAATTTGCAACTGCTATCGTTTTTCTACGAAAAGGCCGCGGCGGCTTTGTTTTTGTCAAGAAATATATCTCCGAACATAAATTCAGTATCAAAGAAAGAATGATACAAGAAGTAAGTGACAGTGTTCAATTTGCCTATAAAATTTGCCCTTTGTTAGATAAATACAATATCAAATTAGAAGTTCATGCGGATATAAATACAGATCCTAATTTTAAGTCAAATTTGGCGTTGAAAGAGGCCATGGGATATATATTGGGAATGGGTTACACCTTTAAGGCCAAGCCAGATGCATTTGCAAGTACCTATTGTGCTGGAAAAGTAGTAAGCTAAATATAATAAACAGTATGTCTGCATTAATATGAGTACTATCTTTGCCTAATGATTAGAATAGCACTTATCGCGCACGACGGTAAAAAGGCTTCCATGGTAGACTTTGTATTAAAACGTCTTGATTTTTTTAACCAGCAGGATGTAGACATAGTTGCAACAGGTACTACAGGTAGCATGATCGTAAATGCAGGTGTGGAGAAAGTACAACGTGTTGCAAGCGGTCCTATGGGTGGCGACGCAGAAATTGGGGCGATGGTTAGCCGAGGAGAAATTGAAGCTATTATTTTTTTTAGAGATCCATTAGACAAACATCCACATGATGTAGATATCAGTATGCTAATGCGTTTGTGCGACGTACATAATGTTCCTTTGGCTACCAATTACAGAGCAGCAGATATTTTAGTATCCTATTATACAAAGCTATAATGCCAAGAATAATAGCACTTGACTACGGTGGTAAAAGAACTGGAATTGCCACCACAGATCCACTTCAAATTATTGCAACACCACTTATAACTGTGGAAACTAAAGATTTAATGGATTTTATCGGTACTTATTTTCGAAACGAAGAAGTAAGCGAAATAGTAGTTGGGCAACCTACGCGACATGATGGGACTTTCTCTGATATAGAGGAACATATTCTCGTTTTTATTGAAAAGTTTAAGGCAACATATCCAACCATTAAAGTACATCGTATCAATGAAATGTACAGTTCTCAAAATGCTATGCAGGCACTAATTCACAGTGGAGTAAAAAAGAAAGACCGTAGAGATAAGAAATTGTTGGATAGCACGGCAGCAACCTTACTTTTGCAAGAGTTTTTATACGAATAATGATTTATCCAATACGAGCCTACGGAGATCCTATTTTGCGTGCGAAATGTCAAGAAATACTAGCATTTGACGATGACTTTAAAAAATTAGTAGCGGATATGTACGAAACCATGGATGCCAGCGATGGTGTCGGTTTAGCAGCTCCCCAAGTTGGAAAAAATGTTCGTCTGTTTTTAATTGATTCTACCGTTTTTGATTCTGAAAAGGAAAATAGTGGCGTTCGCAAAGCTTTTGTAAATGCACAAATAGTAGAAGAAATCGGAGAGGAATGGGCTTTTGAAGAAGGATGCTTGAGTATCCCTGATGTGAGAGAAGATGTTTTGCGTCTGCCTAAATTAATCTTAAAATATCAAGATGAAACAGGACAAAATTTTCAAGAAACATTTGAGGGAATGAGTGCTCGTGTTATACAACACGAATACGATCATATTGAAGGGGTATTGTTCATTGATCATATTTCTGCGTTTAAACGGCAATTGATCAAGGGTAAACTGACTAATATTAGTAAAGGAAAGGTTAACGTGAGATACCGTATGAAGTTTCATAAAGGTAAGTAATGTACAACTACTTTGCATTATACAGACCTGTAAATTTACTTTTCATTGCATTGGCGCAATTTTTATGTGCCTATTATTTAGATCCTTCTGCATCTATTAATCAACTTTGGTCAATTGGAATATTATGGATAATAATGGGTACTTTAGCATGTTCTTCATTCGGATATTGGATCAACGATTTTTTTGATACAGAGCGCGATCTGATTAACAAGACAAAGACGTATGACATAACAGTATTACCTAGGTTTGTTATTTATATGCATCTTATTGTATTTGTCCTTATTGCTGTTTTTTCAGGCCAAATGCTGAGTCCACTTTTTTTATACATCTATATCTTTACCCTGTCATCACTTAGTCTTTACAGTATTATTTTGAAAAACATTGCATTTTTGGGCAATCTACTAATTGCTTTCTTAAGTTTTATAAGCATTTTTATGCTATTATTTTTATTCCCAGACATAGATTATGCGCTCTTATTTCATTTTGCTGCCCTTGCAAGTATTCTAACACTATGTCGTGAGCTAGTTAAAGATGGTGAAGACGCAGAAGGCGATCGGCTAACTAGCGCAAAAACAGTTCCCGTACTCTTCGGAACAAATACACTGAATATCTCCGTCTATGTCCTACTTATATTCACTATTTCATTCTCGGTTATTTCACTTTATCATCAACGAATATATTTCCCTGAAACGCTTCGGTATGTGTATTATCTGTATTATTTACTTTTTATACTTATACCATTATATACCATTGCTGTAGATGTAAGGTACGCGCAACACAAAGACGAGTATACTAATCTTAGTTTAAAAATAAAGTATGTACTAGCAACAGGTATATTATCTTTATTATTTTTTTAATTTGTTGTATTTATGAGATTATTACTTGGATCTAATTCTCCTCGAAGAAACGAATTACTGACGCAAATGGGATACTCCTTTGACCAAGTAAGCATAGACTGCGATGAAGCGTTTGATAGTAAAATGCCAGTAACCGATGTTGCTCAATACTTATCCCTCCAAAAGTCTAAGGCATATACCTCGTTGCATAAAAATGAGTTACTGATAACTGCAGATACAGTGGTTGTCAGCAATAATATCATCTTAAACAAACCGCAAGATAGAGAACAGGCATTTGATATGTTAAGCCAATTAAGCAACAGAACACACCTTGTGCAAACAGGCCTTTGTTTACGAACGTTGGAGCAGACAGTTTTAACGTCATGCGAAACGGAGGTTACCGTAGATTTTTTGAGTCCCGAAGAAATATACTTTTATATTGATAATTATAATCCCTATGATAAAGCCGGCGCTTATGGCATTCAAGAATGGTTTGGATTATCTAAAGTTAGCACCATAAAAGGGTGCTACTTCAATGTAGTAGGCTTGCCCTGTTCGTTACTGCATAAACGTTTAAGAAACGATTATGGATTCTAAGAATTTCGGTATATCGTTCATATTCGCCATTTTATGTGTGGCCTCTTATGGCCAGGATAAAATAAATAGTTGGTCAGTTTTAACCGCTTATGAAGCAAATTACACAGGGACTAATGGCATTGTTCATGTGCAATACACCAGGAGCATTCACCAGTTTGAGGCTGGACTGAATTACAACATCTCGGATGGATTTAGCGATAATCAGGTACTAGGAATTGGTTTGGCTTATGGCTTCAAAATAGTAAACAGTGAAAAATGGAATGTCACTTCGGGCATAAACTATCGGAGACAAAAACCATTGGCCATTGTTAATATTCAAATCTTAACGTATTCGCAAGAATTAGCGTATAAACTTAACCCTAAGATCGCTCTTACCTCAAGACTGGGTTACGGAGTGGCAGCAGAACGAGCGGCAAGTGCAGGTAATTTTTCTCAGAATAATAATTTAACTGGCAGTTTTACATTAGGATGCGTCTTCCAATTATAATAATCATAGTATGTTGTATGGTCAGCGGTTGTGGCAACATAGAACCTGAGCTTAATCGCGTTTTGCTTTATGGTCATGGAGGGGGAGGATTTGATAATTATGCTCTATACGCACCGAACAGTGTTCCCGCTATGCAAGAATCACTTGAAAAGTATCAATTAGACGGTATAGAGGTCGACGTACAGTTTACAAAAGATACAGGCTTAGTCGTCTTTCACGATGGTTATCTGGAAAGTGCAACGCAATGTAAAGGTAAAATTAACGCTATTACTCTTGCAGAAACAGCGGGTTGTTTCTATCGCGATCAGTATCATAACACCTACACTGCGCAGGTTATAACCTTTGATAGCCTAGTTACGCTTATGAATACCGTGTGGCTGGACAGATATTTATCTATCAACCTGCAAAGCAACTTTGACGTGCCCTATAAAAAAGATTCTCTTGCGCACTATTTTCATAAAAGAATGAAGGCCTTTAAGAATTTGGATAAAATTAGCATAGAGTGCAATGATGCCAACTTTCTCTTTTTTCTTGAACGAGAAAATAGGGAGTATAAAAGCTATCTCGTAGCTAATATAGATGCAAAATCGGCGGATGAGGTATTTCGATTTAACCTTGACGGTATTGTAAGTTTTTTTGAAAACAGAGATTATATCGTAGAAAAAAACTTGACAGATAGTAATAAAGTAATCTTTCTATATGGCGCAAAATTTGCGTCAGATTACGCTAAATACGAGTATAATTACATAACGGCGTTCCAAGTAGATAATCCAATACTCGCGCTGAAATACTTTAGAAACCAATAGATCTTAACTAGCTGTCAGATTGTATAAATCTTCGTATTCAGCCAAATAGGTTCTCAGTTTACGTCGAGCAACAAATATTCTCGTTTTCACAGTTCCTATGGGTATTCCTATTTTTTCTGCAATTTCATGATATTTATAACCCAATGTATTCATTTCAAACGTTATTCTCAAGTCATCGGCTAACATATCAATAGCAGCATCTAAATCTTTACGAATAAATTTAGCCTCACCATCATTGTAGGCGTTGAAATTCTTGGCAGAATCAAGAATATACTGATCGTCCTGCGTATCCATAAACGTACTCCTTTTTGTAATACGTCTATAATTATTTATGAAGGTATTACGCATGATGGTAAATAACCACCCTTTTAAATTTGTACCTTCTTTAAATTTAGAAGAATATAACATCGCCTTCAAAAATGTCTCTTGCACTAGGTCATTGGCATCGTCCATGTTTTGCGTAAGCTGAAGGGCATAATTTCTAAGAATTCTTTCGTTCTGTTGAATTTGCATTTCAAAAGGTAGAGTTGTATTTTTCATTTTTGTCCTTTAATCAGGTCCAAATTTAACTAAGAAAAAATGATAAGATGAAATTTTGTCTAACTTTAAATGTAAAAGATTAAACAAAAATGTAAAGTCTTATTGTTCTGAGAGTTACATCATATAAGAAATACTTATAGACCTATTTATTTGGAACTATACTGTTTAAGATATTTATATTTCTTAAAATACTCTGAAACAAAACAGAATAGCTGATGTTTGTATCTCATATGATAGCCTCAGCAAGCAGAGTAGAAAGATTTAATGCCGCTCATCGGTTACACAATCCATCTTGGAGTAACGAAAAGAATATTCAATTTTACGGCTTGTGTAACAATGCTAATTATCATGGTCATAATTACACTATAATCGTAAAAGTAACTGGAAAAGTTGATTCTGAATCTGGCTATCTTATGGATTTAAAGGTTCTTAAAGATATAATAAGAGCTGAAGTTACATTTCGTTTTGACCATAAAAATTTAAATCTGGATGTTGAAGATTTTAAAGAACTTATTCCTACAGCTGAGAACATTGCTTATGTTGCTTGGCACAGAATTAGAAAACAGTTAGACACTAAATTATCATTACACATAACACTATACGAAACAGACCGAAATTTTATAGAATATGACGGACAATAACAAACACGCATCGAAGCTGTGCAATTCTAGCATAGATACGCCCATGAGAAGCGATGCATTTGACATGAATGACGACGATAAAATTGCTAAAATTCAGGAGCATTTTACCGCAATTATGGAAACATTAGGATTAGATCTTACAGATGACAGTCTTAGTCAAACTCCTAAAAGAGTTGCAAAGATGTATGTGAAAGAAATCTTTAGTGGATTGAATCCTGCCAATAAACCATCCGTTACTCTGTTTGAAAACAAGTACGGTTATAATCAGATGTTGGTTGAGAAAAATATATCACTTTACTCGATGTGTGAGCATCATTTTGTTCCAATAATTGGAAAGGCACATGTTGCTTACATTGCCAATGGTAAAGTGATTGGTCTTAGTAAAATACACCGTATGGTAAAGTACTACGCTAAACGACCACAAGTACAAGAACGTCTTACTAAGCAGATTACCGAAGCCCTCAAAGCTACATTGGGAATTGAAGACGTTGCAGTGGCCATCGACGCACGTCACATGTGCGTAGAATGCAGAGGGGTTGAGGATGTCACCTCCAGCACTATTACTTCAGCATTATCGGGTCAATTCCTGAATGAGCCTACTCGCTCAGAGTTTTTACGATTTATTGGCGTCTAAATTACTTTCTTTGTACCTATTGTAGACAAATGATACACGGAATAGGACTCAGTAAAAATTACGGAAATTTAGAAGTATTAAAGTCAGTAGATATTCGTATTAATGCCGGAGAAATTGTTTCTATAACGGGTCCAAGTGGTGCAGGTAAATCCACTTTACTACAACTGCTGGGAACGCTCGATATGCCTAAAAACGGTTCAATAACCTACGATGGGATAGAGGTTTCTTCTCTCAGTGCTAAAAATCTGGCTCATTTTAGAAACCAAAACATAGGTTTCATCTTCCAATTTCACCACTTATTACCTGAGTTTACAGCTTTAGAAAATGTTTGTATGCCTGCGTTTATTATGGGAATCAGTAAACGGGATGCCGAAGTTCGGGCCAAGGAATTACTTTCGATGCTAGGCTTAGGTGATAGATTAGAGCACAAACCCAATGAACTCTCTGGAGGGGAGCAACAACGCGTTGCAGTGGCTAGAGCGTTAATGAATAAGCCAAAGATAATCTTTGCAGATGAACCAAGTGGTAATTTAGACACTGAAAATGCTAATGAACTGCATCATCTTTTTTTGAAACTTAGGAATGAATTTGGTCAAACATTTGTCATTGTAACCCATAATCAAGAACTGGCTGATATGGCAGATAGGTGCATTCAAATGAAGGATGGGCAAGTTGTGGCATAAACAAGCCTTCGTTTCGCGTGGGTTAGTTGTGGTTGTTTTGAAATAAATGAGGTATATGAAAAAACCATCATTGCACGTGTATGAAATTTTATTTTTAAAATAGCATAAATACCTACTCTAATACCTATTTAGTAATAACCATTTTATACTTTTGCATCAATGAATCTAGTAGTTAAAAACTTGCCCACCAGCTATAATGCTCATTATCTAGAAATGCTATTTGCAAAGTATGGAGAAGTAGAATACGCTAAAGTAGTATATGATAGAGTAACACGCGAACCAACAGGAACTGGTTTTGTTGAGTTCATTAAAGAAGAAGATGCAAATAAGGCCATAGCTGAAATGCATGGCAAAGAATTTCACGGTAAAGAACTAATTGTAGAAAAAGCCAAACCTAGAAAGGTGAATATTTGGAGCTAATTCAGAACTTTAAACCTCAAAAAAAAGCATCATGTAGTTTACATGATGCTTTTTTTATGCATGTTAATTTAGGATAATTAATAAAATCCGGATCCTCCCGTTGCAAATGAACCTATGGGTTTAGGATTAATACACATTACAGGAGTTTTTTGGGCGCTATTAACTACTTGTTCTGCATAACTACCCACAAATAAATCAGCTATTTTAGCATTTTCTGCATGTGTCATAATCATAATAAGATCTGCATTTATTTCATCTGCATACCTAATGGTGCCCTTACCTAAGTGATCAGGATATTCTCTATCATCCAGTAATTTGGTAACAAAATTAACACCGTGTTGCTTAAATATACCTTCAGCTTGAATAAGGTTTGCTCTGATCTTGCGCTCTGCCAGCTCATCATTATCCATCTCCATAATAATGTGAATTGTAGAGCTATACTTTTGACCGAGCTTAACTGCCCAGTCGATTTTTTGACGACTTGTTTTGGTTAAATCTATCGGTAAAACAATGTTATCAAACTTAGGATCTGTTCGCTTCTCCTTAACTGCAATAACAGGTCTGGTAGATATTCTGATAACACGAGATGTTGTACTTCCCGTAAATTGCTCTATACCATTTGCTCCATTGGTACCCATTACGATTGAATCGCAATTACTTTCTTCCGCTACTCTATTGATTACCTTGTATGGCTTACCTTCCTCTACACGAGTGTTTACACGCGCATTAGGCCATTTCTCAAGTAGCTCCGCTTTTATCTCTTCTAATTTATGTTTGATTTTATCTCGCAAAAGAGCGACTTCTGAATCATTCATAAATAGCGCTTGCAGTTTTGATTTTGAAATAACATGTAATAAGGTAATCTCATCGTCAAACAGATTAGCCATTTCTACCGCGTAATAAACAGCATTTAGTGACGTGTCTGAAAAATCTAAAGGAACTAAAATGATGTGATCTTTGGGAGTTGTTATATCTGTCATAAAAATTGTATAAACTTGCCGCAAAGATACAAGGAATCAGGTAGTGAAACAATTAACAGAGGCTGAACTTATCGTAAATAATGATGGTTCTATATATCACTTAGGCATTCAACCTGAGCATGTACACGATACCGTAATTACGGTAGGTGACCCAGAAAGAGTAGCAGAAGTTACCAAATACTTTGATAGACTTGACTTTAGCATACAAAACAGAGAGTTTAAAACGTGCGGGGGCTCTTTAAATGGAAAAGATATTACCGTGCTTTCAACAGGCATTGGAACAGACAATATTGATAGTGTATTGAATGAAATCGCATTGTTACGCAATTACAACCTCGAAACTAGAACCCAAAATACAAACTTAAAACAGCTTCAGCTCATCCGTTTGGGCACATCAGGAAGCGTTTCTAACGACCATAAACTTGATAGTATCGTATACAGTAAAAGTGCCATTTCATTTGACGATCTATTCCAGTTCTACACACATAGTTTTGACGACATTATCTTTGACAATCGACGTTTTCCTGTAATAGGGTGTAGTCAGGAGTTAGAAATAAAGTTTGCTAGATACCAACCTAGTTTAACGCTTACAACCAAAGGATTTTATGGTCCACAATTTCGAAATGCACAACTGGTACCTAAGTATAGTTTAGCACAAATTAGTAAGCTTCGTTACAAAGACGAACCTGTTGGTAATATAGAAATGGAAACAGCAGGCATTTATGGTATGTCCAAGTTATTGGGTTTTGACGCTATATCCATTAACGCAATTTTAGCCGAAAGACTAGATGGCAAGTTCAGTGCTAACCCGCAACAAACCATTGAACGAATGATTACAGAATGCCTGGAAATTATATGCAGTTAACACTGGTTGAAGTCATATCCAAACAACAAAAAAAGCTGTTTCATCAGTTTACCCGTGATTTATATGTCCATGATCCTGAATTCATTAGTCATTTAGATCATGACATTGAACGCATTTTTACGAAGGAAGAAAACTCCAAATTTGACGCGGGAGATGCAAAACGCTGGCTGGCTTATAGCAGTGGTAAAATCGTCGGAAAAATTGCAGCATTTTATAATACCAATACCCATCAATTTGGACTTGGATTTTTTGATGCTATAAATGATCAAAAAGTAGCCAATGCATTATTTGATAATGGAATAACATGGTTAAAAACAAATGTGCCAACGCTAGATAGGGTAGAGGCTCCTGTTAATTTTGGCGAACGTGATAAGTTTTGGGGACTGTTGGTAGATGGTTTTAAGTCACCCTCCTATCAAGAAAACTACAATGCGCCCTATTATCAAGCACTTTTTGAAAACTACGGTTTCGTTAAAAAAATAGAACAGACTACCAGTGAAGCCAGACCTATCGATATTGATTATGCCAAATACACAAGATTTACCGCTCGACTTACTAAAGAGGGAAATCTTAGAGCTGAACACTATAAACAAAAGGAAATAGCGCGTTTTGTGCGTGATTTTACCACTGTATACAACCAAGCTTGGAAAAAACATGAGCATTTTGAGCCATTCTTAGAAGAGCGCGTAAGAAAACTTTTTGAAGAGATGAAGCCCATTATTCGTGAAGATATTTTATGGCTTTTATACGATGGTAATCGGCCTATTGCTTTTTATCTAAGTATTATCGATGTGAATCAGATTCTTAAACATCTGAATGGGAACATGAACCTTTGGGGCAAAATAAAATTCCTTTGGTATAAGCGAAAAACCAAAATAACTAGAATTAGAGGAATTATTTTTGGTGTAATTCCAGCGTTTCAAAACAAAGGAGTGTACAGTATATTACTCGTAAAAATGGCAGAAATAATAACAAAAGACGCTGATTTGCAAAGTACTGAGTTAGCATGGATCGGAGACTTTAATCCTAAAATGCATGCACTTTTTAAGAGTGTAAAAGCGGTTAAAACGAAGGTCCATTATACTTTCGAAAAACTTTTATAATATAGCTTGCATTGGCAAATTATAATTTTACATTTGCAGCCGCAATAGCGAAAAGAATATGATTCCTTAGCTCAGTTGGTAGAGCATTACACTTTTAATGTAGTGGTCCTGGGTTCGAGTCCCAGAGGGATCACAAACAAAGCCTTTCAGAAATGAAGGGCTTTTTTGTTTGTTCAACGTGCTAAAATGTATCAAAAA
>CAMDBP010000022.1 GCA_945889315.1 Chitinophaga pinensis | reverse complement strand
CCACCACATTATACACCTCTGCAGGTATTTCTTTTTTGATTAAGGCCAGAATGAATTCATTTAACTCATCACGGTGTGTATAGTTGGCCCACATCTTACCATCGCCAAAGGCCGATGCGGCAAAAAATTTAGCTAATAAACCTAAGCTTTTATAAACACCTCCGTTTCTACTTAAATAAAGACCGATGCGTATCACGCTTCTTTCTATGCTAGGATTGAGTTCTAATGAGGGTTTTTCCCATGCGACACACAAATGAGCCATAAAATCGTCGCCAGCAGGAGTGGCTTCGGTGATAACGGTATCCTTACAATCGCCGTAATATCCCATAGCGCTGCCTTGTATATACTGAGTAACCTGGGTTGAATGGCTGTTTAAATAGCGGGTTAATAATTGAGAGGAGTCTACACGCGAGCTGGTAAGGTCTTTTTTGCGCTTAGTTGTCCATCGGCCGCCAATGATGAGACTGCCGGCTAGATTGATTACGGTAGTGATGCCGTCAAATGCTTTTGGGTCAATATAATCTTTGGCAATATCCCAATGGTAAAGAAATTTTGCCTCATTGGTAGCGCCCCGGGTAAGTATGTGTACTTGGTATCCCTGCGCTTTTAAGTACGTTGTTAATTCAGAACCTATAAGACCAGAACCTCCTGCTATTAATATACCCATATATGCTTAACACTATCCTTTTTTAAATGTTTGTAGATAGATGGCTCAAAGTAAATTAATTTTTTGTTTTTGCCCCGTTGAAATTAAGCAAACCCGAAATCGTCCGATAATCACAGGAAAGGGTTATGCCAAAGAAATAAGCTTCGTTTCTTCTATTCCTAGATACGTTAAATTTTAGCACATTTGCATTGTGAATGGAACCACCTTAAAAATACGCGGATATCATTGCGATGCCTACGGTCATGTAAATAATGCCCGTTATTTAGAACTTTTGGAAGAAGCGCGTTGGGAGTTTTTAGAGCCTGCCCTTCACGAAAAGTTTTTTGAAAGTAGAAACCTGCTTTTTATTGTAGTGAACATCAATATTTCGTACAAAAAATCATTGGTTCCTAACCAAGATGTGCGCATCAAAATTACGAACGTAGTTTACCATAACAAGAACATGGTTGTAACCCAAGAAATAAGAGATTTGGCTTCAGATATCGTATGCAGCAGTGCCGAAGTAACCTTTGTATTGCTTAATTCAGCTACGGGAAAACCAGAAACGATCTCGGAAGAAATCATTGCTAAGTTTGACGCATTAGAGGCATTAATACATGTTTAAGAAAATAGCAAAATGGCTTTTTGAAGCAGTGTGGGGCTGGAAAGTAGTTGGGCCTGTTCCAACTATTCCAAAATATTTAATCGTCGTGGCACCACACACCAGCAATTGGGATTTTTTGATAGGCGTGCTTTTTCGCAGGTATACCGACGGTTTTGATCCTAAGTATTTGGCAAAAAAAGAATTATTCGTTTGGCCTCTGGGTTATTTTTTCAGAGGTTTGGGTGGCTTTCCGGTAGAACGCAGTAAGAATACCAATTTTGTGGATTCACTTGTAAATGTATACAACACGAATGACACGTTCGTAACGACCATAACCCCAGAAGGAACGCGTAAGTACAATCCAAAATGGAAAACGGGGTTTTACCACATTGCTACAAAAGCGAATATTCCAATATTAACCGTTGCTTTTGATTACGGAACTAAACGAGTGGTATTTGATGAACCATTTTACCTAACGCAGGGAGTGGATGAAACCGTTATCGAGTTAAAAAAGTATTTCAGTCAATTTAAAGGAAAACACCCAGCTTACGGACCCCAATGGCCAGAATGAAAATAGACATGCCTAAGGAATGGCATTTTAGCATTACCATGAAGGTACGTGTTACCGATTTAAATTACGGTAATCATCTCGCTAATCAGCAGTTTTTAGCGTTTGCACAAGAGGCACGAATGGCCTATTTCGCTCAATATGGTTTTACGGAATTAGATTTTGGAGGAACCTCGCTAATTCAAGCAGACGCTGCTATAACCTTCAAAGGAGAAGGGCATCTAAACGATGAAGTGCAGATAGACGTTGCCGCGCATACAGAAGGCGGATCTTCGTTTAATATCTTTTACAAATTCACCAATCTCACTAAAAACAAACCCATGGCAGAAATTAGAACAGCATTAGTGTGTTTTGATTATACCAAAGGAAAACCAGTAGCGCTCAGCGAAATAGTGCTTGCATCAGGTCTATTTAACTAAACGATTAAGCGAGGGAATAAGCCGCTTATTTATCTTTTTGACACGGATTTTGGCGGTAATATTTTCGTTTAAAAATGATACAAAATAACTATTATTGCCCGAAATAATGTGGCTTAGTTTCTATTCCAATCTTCTGATTTTTGTGGTGGGAGCCTCAGTATATTTAATACATAAGCCAAAGCTTATGCACGACTTTGCGTGGTTTTTAACCACAACCGCCGTGACTGCATTAATAGGTGCATTTGGCCATTTGGAAATCTTACCGCTTCAAACACAAGCTATTTTATTGTTTTGCTCAAGAGTTATAAACCTGTTTAGTTTTTACTTTTTTGCACGCGGTACCTTACATCACTTTGGCTTGCTAGATAGCGGCCAGATTAAGCATGTACACAATGCAATCTTGGTACTAGCTAGTGTATGGTTGGTGTACCTCAATGTGCTTTATCCGGGGACAAAACTTGGTTTCAGACCCGTGATGACCTATGGTATAATTGAAATGTTGCTGATAAGCGGGTTCTTGTTTAGTAAAAATGTAAAGCAAAATACAGCGGCACATAAAACCATACTTGTTGGCATAGGAATCATATTGGTTTCTGCCTTTCTTTTTAAAGCTATGCCACAAGGATTAGGCTTGAAACCTAGTGATATAAGCCATTTGCTTTTAGCGCAATCCCTTATTGTCTTGTCAAAAGGATTTGTAAAATTAAAATGAGAAAAAAAATAGTTCTGCTTCTTATCTTAACTGGGAGTATCCATTCATTTGGACAGCAGCCGGTATACGCAAGCAATGATTCGCTCACCATCCGCAACATTTTTGATGAGGCACTTTTGAAAGGGGAGAGTTATCTGAATTTAAATGTGTTGTGTAAGTCAATTGGTCATCGGTTAACTGGGTCGCCACAAGCAGATCAAGCAGTGAATTGGGCGCAACAAGAAGTTTCGAATTACCAAGTAAGCAAGGTGTACAAGCAAGAAGTAACAGCTGTTCGTTGGGTTAGAGGTGATATAGAGTCGGTAAGCGTGCAGCAGATTCCTCTCTCTCCGCAAAAAAGCCATGCTAAATCAAAGCTAGAAAAACATAAATTATATGCTACGGCCTTAGGTGGAAGTGTGGGTACTAACGGTCCACTTACCGCTCCCGTAGTCGAGGTTGGGAGTATTGCCGAGTTGGCTAAATTCACCGAAAATGAACTGCGTGGTAAAATAGTATTCCTGAACGGACCTATGGACAAAACGCAAATTAGCACCTTTGATGCTTATGGTGCTTGCGTTTCGCAACGGTATGCCGGTGCATCAGAGTCGGCAAGCTACGGTGCCATTGGTGTGTTGGTTAGATCGATGACCACACTTACCGACGAGCATGCACACGCAGGAAGCATGTCGTATAAAAAAGGAGTAACTCAAATTCCGGCTGCGGCTATAAGTACGTCAGATGCAGATATGCTTCATGAGTACCTCCAGTTGTACGGAACCATGGAAGCTACCCTGAATTTCAATTGTTACACCGCTGCCGATTCTGTAAAAACCAGTAATCTAGTAGCAGAAATAAAAGGCACGGAGAATCCAGAACAAATCATAGTTTTTGGAGCACATATCGATAGTTGGGATTTGGGCGAAGGCGCCCACGACGATGGGGCAGGAGTGGTACAATGTATGGAAGTGCTTCGTTTGTTTAAT
Source organism: Chitinophaga pinensis (assembly GCA_945889315.1). GTDB lineage: Bacteria > Bacteroidota > Bacteroidia > NS11-12g > UBA9320 > UBA9320. The sequence continues at coordinate 28,828 of CAMDBP010000022.1, read as the reverse complement.
GCATTGAATATCAAACCCAAAAACACCATTCGAATGGTGTTGTACATGAACGAAGAAAACGGCAATATGGGTGGAAAAACCTATGCGGCAAATGCTAAGCTAGCGGGTGAAAATCACATTTGTGCGCTTGAAAGTGACAGAGGTGGGTTTTCTCCACGAGGTTTTAGTATAGATGGTAAAGAAGCGCAACTGGCGGTAATCCAACAATGGCAATCGTTATTGGATCCTTACGGATTACATTACTTTAAACCCGGATATGGCGGAGTAGATATTGGGCCACTCAAAAATGAAGAAAATAGAGTGAATGAAGATATTATGCTGTTGGGGCTTTACCCAGATCCACAGCGTTATTTTGATTACCACCACAGCAGTGATGACGTGTTTGAAAATGTAAATCAACGTGAGTTAGAACTGGGCGGAGCCAGTATGGCTGCTATGATCTATCTAATAGACACGTATTGGACCAAATTTAAAACCAAGTAAGCAATGAAAAAAACGATCCTAATCCTATGTTGGATGTCATTTACACTTGCTTCAAGTGCTCAACTAAAACCCTATAATGCGACCTTAGGTTTTAATTATAACAACAGCCAGCGTGTACCTTCGAGTGTTATTAAGTCTATTTTCGAAAACCCCAATAATCGAGATGCAGAACACAACACCACCTTAAATCGTGTTTTTAGCGATTACGGAATGGGCTTTACAACACCTCGTAAACAAATGTTTATCGATCTATCCATCCTCCAAGGCACAGATTATTGGTACAGCAATACCTATAAAAACGAAACGAGCAACGATACCAATTATACCTATTACGATTATTACGACGTAAGTGCTTCATTGTTGGGGTTACGCGCCGGACTGCGTTTGAGTACTCCTACCGATAATCAATTTTTTGTGCACTACAGGTTAGGCGTAGAAGAACTCATCGGTTACGGCGTGCAGGCTTACGGTACGAGCACAAAAAGACGTTCAAATTCGTTTGACGAGCAAGAAAGTACTACGTTAGAGCCCATATTTACTGGGGCATATTCCAGTAGTAACATCGTTCAAAATGTAGGTTTTGCGGTTAGACTGGGGAAAGATGAACGTAATTTTCCGTTTAATAAAGTCTATGTAGAATCTGATTTTCAACTGCTGAATAACATCACATTCCTTAATAAGAACGTAAGTCATTACCGCACGTTTGGGTGTATTGTAGCCTTAGGGTATCTGTTTTAGGCTCAACCTAGTCTTCCCATATTTTATGGGGATTTAATATTCCATGGGGGTCAAATACCTGTTTAATCCCTTTCATGAGTTCGATGTGTATAGGGTCTAGTACTTCATTCAAATACTTTTTCTGCACCCAACCAATGCCATGCTCGCCGCTTATAGTTCCTCCTAGACTTTTACAAAGTCTAAAAATCTTGCGTATGCCTTCTTCCAGATGAGGACCATTCCATTTTTCTGCCGTCATGTCGCCTTTTAAGATGTTAATATGCAAGTTTCCGTCGCCGGCGTGCCCGTAGCATACGCTGTCAAAACCGTAAGCTTCTCCTAGCTCTTTTACACCTTTCATGAGCGCAGGCAAACTCGCACGTTGCACTACGGCATCTTCTTCCTTGTAGGTACTGTGTATTTTTACCATTTCGCCTATGGTGCGTCTTATTTTCCAGAGCTTTTCTTTTTGCTCCGAGGTATCTGCAAACTGTACTTCAAGTACGTGATTTGCTTCCAGCACGTCATTGATGCCTTCGCATGCGATAAAGAGTTGGTCCATATCATTTCCGTCTACTTCAATAAGCAGATAGGCTTTGGTATTTTCTTCGATGGGAAATTGCAGATCAGGCGTGTGGTCCACCACCATTTGTACTCCAGAGGTTTCCATAAGTTCTAGCGCACTTGGGCTTAAGCCTTTGATAAATAGCTCAGGAACCGCTTTGCATGCGTCGTCTATGCTTGTAAATTTGGCCAGCATAAGTAAGTTGTGCTGAGGCAAGGGAAGCAGCTTAAATACAATTTTGGTTACTACGGCTAAGGTTCCTTCACTTCCAATCATCAGTTGTGTTAGGTTATAACCCGTGCTGTTTTTTAAGGTATTGGCACCTGTCCACAAAATCTCTCCATTGGCCAATACGATTTCTAAGTTCAATACATAATCTTTGGTGGTTCCGTATTTGAGTGCTTTGGGACCGCCGCTGCTGTGCGCAATATTGCCACCCAAAAAGCAACTTCCTTTACTGGCAGGGTCGGGAGGATAAAACAAGCCTTTTTCTTTAACGGCTTGTTGAAACGCCTCATTCACAACCCCACATTCTACCGTCGCTTGAAAATTTTGCTCGTCTATCTCCAGTATCTTGTTGAAATGTTCCATAGACAGCGACACACCGCCCATAACTGGTAAACTACCTCCACTTAATCCTGTGCCTGCACCGCGGGGAGTTAAAGGTATTTTATGTTCATTACAAAATGCCAAAACGGCTGAAACCTGGGCCGTGGTTCTAGGGGTAGCCACCGCATGCGGTAAAAAAACGAAATCTTCCGTGTAATCACTTGCGTAGTTTTTAAGCACCTCAGAATCACTGCTAATGATGTCTTCTCCCAGTAATTTTTTAAGTGCAGCTATCCATTCCATTTTTATAAATTAGGTTATTATTGAAGCAAATTTATAGCAAGAATGAGAAACACGTTTTTTTTACTAGCAATTAGCTGTACACTTTTTACATACAGCCAAAAACGCAATATCGAATTAACTGATATTTGGGCAAGTGGCACGTTTTACCCTAAAACCATAAGCGGATTTGTGAGTATGAAAGAAGGGAAGTCATACAGTATTCAAGAAGCAAATGCAGAGGGCTTTAGCGTAATTAACGAATACGATTATGTTGCTGGGACTAAACTAAAAGAAGTAATCAATGCGAAAGATGTGTTTAGAGGACAAAAAGTAAGTTTTGATGATTATCATTTTAACGATGATCAAAGTATTGTGCTGTTATACTACAATTCTCAGGCAATTTACAGGCATTCTACCGTAGGTGATTTTAGTGTGTTTGATCTAAAAGGCAATATAGAAACCGGTAAAGGGGAGCAAGTTCGCTACCCAACCTTGAGTCCTAAAGGCGATAAGGTGGCTTATGTGAAAGACAATGATTTGTATATCCTAGACTTAATCAAAGGGAAAACCAAACGAATTACCAAAGACGGGAGCTATAATTCAATTATCAACGGAGCTGTAGATTGGGTTTACGAAGAAGAGTTTGCGATGAGCCGTGGTTTTGAGTGGAATGTGGATGGTACAAAACTGGCGTATTTTAAATTTAATGAAACAGCCGTAAAAGAATGGCAAATGACTACCTACGGTAATTTATATCCGGATTTTTACAAGTTTAAATACCCAAAAGCAGGCGAAGCCAATAGCATTGTAGATGTGTATATTGCCGATGCAGCAAAAGGAAGTAGTGCTAAACTGGAATTAGGCAGTGCAAACGATCAATACTTGCCGCGCATACAATGGACCAAAAACCCTAATATGCTTGCCGTTCAACGGTTAAACAGATTGCAAAATAAGTGGGAAATGCTAATGATTACCGGTACAACGGTGGAAGAATCGCTTACAGAAACCAGCAAATACTACGTAGAAATTACCGATGATGTTTACTTCTTAAACGACGGGAGACACATGATAGTAAGCAGCGAGAGCGATGGTCACAAACACTTGTATTTCCACAAAGTAGAAGGTCCACAGATATATCAAATCACCAATGGAGATTGGGAAGTGGATGCGGTACTGGGCATAGATCAAACCAATGAGTTGATTTATTATACCTCTACAGAAGTGCATCCTACGGAGCGCCATATTTATGTCATCGATTTTCAAGGTAAAAACAAGAAAAGATTAACCACCGAAGCGGGATGGCACACTGCCGAGTTTAGTAACGATTTTTCGTTGGCGTTGCATTCGTACACTTCGGCGACGGTGCCCAACCAGTACAGTATCAAAAACAAAGCATGGGAAACTCTTCGTGTACTAGAAGACAATAAAGAATTTAGCACACGTAATAATGCATTCATTCAAGGGAATATTTCATTTGATAAATTAGCGGTGAACGGTGTAGAACTCAATTATTGGATGATAAAACCCGATAATTTTAACGATTCTATCTCGTATCCTATGCTCATGCACGTGTATGGTGGTCCTGGATCTCAAACGGTTAAAAATAGTTTTGGATACAGCAATTACTACTGGCACCAAATGTTGGCGAACAAGTACGGAATTATTGTAGTGTCTGTGGATAATAGAGGCACTGGCGCACGTGGCGAAGAGTTTAAGAAAATGACCTATAAGCAATTAGGCAAGTACGAAACAGAAGATCAAATAGCGGCAGCCAAAGCTTTGGGAGAGATGTCGTTTATCGATAAAAATAGAATAGGAATTTGGGGATGGAGTTATGGAGGATACATGAGTAGCTTAGCACTAGCCAAAGGAAACGATGTATTTAAAATGGCTATCGCGATTGCACCGGTTACCAACTGGAGGTTTTATGATAACATCTACACCGAGCGATACATGGCATTGCCGCAAGACAACGGTAGTGGCTACGATGATAATTCACCTATCAATTTTGTGAAGGATATCAAAGGAAAGTATTTAATCGTACACGGAACGGGTGACGATAACGTGCATTTTGAAAACAGTGTTATGATGGTTAATGAAATGATCAAAAACAATATTCCATTTGATTCAGAATATTACCCCAACAAAAACCACAGCATATACGGAGGTAAAACGAGATTACACCTGTACACCAAGATGACAGATTTTCTGCTGGAAAATTTGTAATTCAATTTTAAAATTTATTTTTACCCGCAATATATTCAAACGATATGAGTCAAAATAATCACCCTAAGGGATTGTACATTTTGTTCTTTACAGAGATGTGGGAGCGTTTCGGTTACTATTTAATGCTCGGCATTTTTTCCTTGTACATGCTCGATTCGTGGGAAAACGGCGGTATGGGATTTGGTAGCCTTCAAAAATCCGATATTTACGGAACGTATTTAGGACTGGTTTATTTAACTCCATTCTTAGGTGGGTTATTGGCAGATAGGGTTTTGGGGTACCGTAAATCTATCATTGCCGGTGGATTACTTATGGCCGCAGGATATTTTACCTTATCCATTCACGATACTTCTGCATTTTTTGTGGCACTTACCCTTATCATCATCGGAAACGGTTTCTTTAAACCCAATATTTCTACCTTGTTGGGTAATTTATACAACAAAGACGAGTATAAAATGAACAAGGATGCAGGCTATAATATCTTCTACATGGGGATTAACATAGGTGCCTTTATTTGCAATTTTGTGGCGGCCTTCATGCGAAATAACTATGGCTGGAACTGGGCTTTTGTGGCGGCAGGTATTGGCATGATCATAGGCGTTACCACCTTCGCTCTCGGACAAAAATCGGTAAAAGAAGCCGATGTGATTAGACCGCTCGAAGATGGAGATATGAGCACCGGAAAAATATTGAGTCTTACCTTATTGCCCATGATCATTTGCGGGGTGTTGGGTTACTTGATCCCAGGAAACTTGTTGGGTACAGATACCAACGATGCCTTTATTTTTGGATGTATACCGGTGGTCGGTTTCTTTATTTACCTCTACACCAAGGCCAATGAAAACGATAAAAGACCGATTGGGGCCTTACTTGCCGTTTATGCCTGTTTAGTCATATTCTGGGCAGTATTCCATCAAAATGGAGATGCACTTACGGTATGGGCAGAAGACTTTACCGAAAGAACAATGCCAGAAGCATTTGGTAATGCGGTAGATAAAGTGAGTATGGCACAAACCGTAACCAACCTCGGAGATAGTACCGATGCTAAAAGTGCAGCATACTTCAGTAACCTAAGTCCTGAAAAAATACCACAGCAAGGAAGTTCCTTAAAATTGGTTTCTACCGAATTATATCAATCCATCAACCCATTTTGGGTAGTGTTACTCACGCCAATTGTAGTTGGGTTTTGGGGATTTTTGCGCAGAAAGAAAAAAGAGCCTTCTACGCCAACCAAAATTGCGATTGGTTTAGTAATTACCGCCTTATCGGCCTTGGTAATGGCAGGCGCCGTAGCCGCTTCCAACGATCTTTCGATGAAAGCGAGCAGCCTATGGCTCATCGCTAGTTATGGCGTAATTACCTTGGGTGAGTTATGTCTTTCTCCCATGGGACTATCCTTGGTCTCGAAGCTCAGTCCTCCAAGGATTACAGCGCTTATGATGGGCGGATTCTTCTTGAGTACATCCATTGGCAATAAGTTGTCTGGGATGCTATCCGGCATGTGGGAAGGCTTTGCAGACAAGAAAAATTTCTTTTATATGAACTTCGGCTTGGCCATGGCAGCAGCGCTTATGATGATCTTATTATTGCGCTGGTTGAATAAAGTAATGAAAGAAAAAGGCATTTACTAAAATTAGAATATTTTTACCAAAAATTAAATCAAAACAACATGAGTGAAGAAGTAATCTTAGAAGAACACAAAGACGAACAATGGCCTGATGGCGGCATGGAAAAACAGCCTAGAGGTCTGATGACCTTATTTTTCTCGGAAATGTGGGAGCGTTTTTGCTACTACGGGATGAGAACCTTATTGACCTTATTCTTAGTAAAGTCATTAATGAAAGGCGATGCCGAAGCATCTTTAATATACGGAGCGTATACCAGTTTAGTGTATGCAGCACCTATTTTAGGAGGTAGAATGGCAGATAAATTCTTGGGATATCGCTATGCGGTAATCCTCGGAGCGGTGTTAATGGCCATCGGTGAATTTTTGATTTTAGGAAATACAGAACACGCCATGCTTTTGGGTATGGGAGCGCTTATCGTAGGTAATGGATATTTCAAAGCAAATATTTCAACCATCGTAGGTAAATTATACAGAGACAACGATCCACGAAGAGATTCTGGATTTACAATTTTTTACATTGGTATCAATATCGGTGCATTACTAGCAACCACCATCGTGGCGTATGTAGGCGAGACCTATGGTTTTGAATACGGTTTTGGATTGGCTGGTTTAGGTATGCTTTCTGGTCTGTTCATTTTCTGGGCAGGTAGAGACAATTACGCTGCGGCAGAAGGTCTGGAGATTACAGAAGCAGGTAAGGCAAAAATGCTAGGGCCCTTGACTGGCGTTCAAGTCGTTTCTTTGGCATCGTTATTATTGATTCCAGCGTGTTACTTTTTAATTCAACAAAATACGTGGATGACGTACTTGCTGTTGATCTTATTTGCAGTGGTAATCTACACCTTATTAAGCGCAGGTCGTAAGGAAGACAAAGACTTAGGCGTAAAAATTTGGTTTGATAGAATGGTCGCGTTGATTATTCTGATGCTAATCAATATTTCATTTTGGGCATGTTTTGAACAAGCAGGTACTTCACTTACTTTATTCGCAGATAGAAACGTAGACAGAGGGATATTCGGTTGGGAAATGCCAGCGAGTATGACTCAGTTTTTCAATCCGTTCTTCATTATCGTATTTGGATCAATTTTCTCTGTACTATGGGTAAAATTGGCCAAAGTGGGCAAAAACCCAAGTATTCCGCAGAAATTTGCCTTGGCATTTGTGCAATTAGGCTTAGGATTCTTAGTAACCATGATCGGCTTAAAGTTTGTAGATGCCGATTTCCAAGTTCCGTTGTTTACACTCGTGGTATTGTACTTATTGCATACTACAGGTGAGCTTTGTATCTCACCAATTGGTTTATCTATGGTCACCAAATTAGCACCAAAACGAATTGCAGGTGCTGCTATGGGAGCATGGTTCTTGAGTTTTGCGGGTGCCAATTACCTAGGTGGTATTATTGCATCTCTTACAGGCGGTCACGATGGTGGCGAAGCCTTAACCGCGGCAGAAACCTTGGTAAATTCTACAGATGTATTTGCTATCTTAGGATATGTACTTCTCGGTATTGCAGCCTTGGTATTTATACTGAACGGCCCTATCAAAAAACTAATGCACGGCGTGGAATAAGGTATAAAAATAATCTCACTCTTTAGAAAAGTCCGACATTTTGCGAAGTGTCGGACTTTTTTTTTCATGGAAGATTTTTTGGGTGTATTTTTCAATCAATGCTCAAAACAATTCTATATTCGTCGCTGGTTAATTTACTTTATTGCGAAACAAGAACTGATTTTAAATACATTTTAAACCAATGAAATCCAACGATATACAAAACTTCGAAGGGAAGTACCCAAAACAGCTGTGGTACCTCTTCTTCTCCGAGATGTGGGAACGATTTTGTTTCTACGGAATGCGAGGAATGCTCACCTATTTTATGGTTTATCAAATGATGATGAACAAAGAAGCCGCAAACCTCCAGTACGGAGCTACACAAGCTTGGGTATACGCATTCACTTTTATAGGTGGTATGTTCGCTGACAAGATACTTGGTTTTAAAAAATCACTCTTTTGGGGCGGTATCCTAATGATAGCAGGCAGTTTGATACTTGCGGTAGACCCAAAAACTTATTTTTTTGTGGGCATTGCTTTTTTAATAGTAGGGACAGGTTTCTTCAAACCTAATATTTCGTCGATGGTAGGCCAATTATATAAGGCAGATGATAATAGGCGTGACGCAGGCTTTTCGCTCTTTTACTCAGGTATTAATGCTGGAGCTTTTTTTGGTGGTATACTGATGATAGGCATTGGTAAAGGTGAGTTTTTTAGTGAGCTTATACCGCAAGACCTTAGATGGAATGTAGCCTTTGCGCTGGTAGCTATTGCCATGCTTATCAGTTTACTAATATTCACTTTTACTCGAAACTTACTGGGACACATAGGTGATACTCCTATAAATTACACCGTAGAAAAGGGCAAAAAATGGTATCTATATGCAGTGTATATTGGATCATTTGCGTGCATACCGTTGATTATTAAAATGGTGTCAAATACCCAATACACGGACTATTTTATGTACTTCATTGGGCCATTCAGTATTGTTTATTTGATTTATGAAATGACTAAACTCGACAAGGAAGCTAATTTTAAATTGGCTGCGGCCCTTATATTCATCGTTTTTTCTAGTTTTTTCTGGGCTATATTTGAACAAGCAGGTGGTTCGCTAAGTTTATATGCGGCAGAGCATTTAGATAAAGGAAGCCTACACTTAGACCCCAATTTCGTCAATAATTCAGCGAATTCTTTATTCGTTATCATTTTTGCACCCTTAGTGGGATTGCTCTGGCTTTTTATGCACAAAAGAGGTTTAGAACCTAATAGTGTCATCAAATTTGGTATCGCCTTCCTTTTACTTGGTGCTGCTTTTTACATATTTGGTATTAATAAAATGTTTGCCACCAGTGGTATTGCCCCTTTAGATATTTTTACACTTGGCTATTTTGTGGTAACCCTCGGCGAAATATCATTATCTCCCATCGGTTTATCGCTAATGACCAAGCTATCTAACGCCAAGTTACAAGGATTTATGATGGGAATGTGGTTTTTGGCTAGTGCCTACGGTCAGTATATAGCAGGTATTTTTGGAGCAGGTATATCTCCAGCAGACAGCGCCACCGCAGTTCAAAAATTAGAAGTTTACTCCGCAGGCTACATCCAGTTTGCTTGGTATGCCATCGTATGCGGCGTAGTTATTATTCTATTATCACCATTTATTAGAAAATTAATGGGTGAAGTGAAGTAAGTAGTGCACGGTTTTAAAATATAAATTAATTAAAATCCGGACTTATTCAGTTCGGATTTTTTTATTTGCAGTAACAGTGGAAGAAGTATGGAAGGTAGTCTACATCGCAAGTAGACAAGAGAAGAAAGTTGCTCAACGGCTGGAGCAGGAAGGGATAATTCATTATTTACCGTTGTATCAAAAGTTAAGTCAGTGGTCCGATCGTAAAAAGTGGGTAGAATTTCCCTTGTTTAATGGTTACTTATTTGTGAAACCTACGCTCTTACAACGTGACAAAGTACTTAGTTTGCAAGGTGTGGTTGCATTTGTGCGTTACAATAAAGAAGATGCCATCGTAAAACAAACCGAGATTGATATAATTCAAAAAGTGCTGGAATCAGGATATACGCTTGAATCCTATACCAAACCAGAAGATTTTGCCGTAGGCGACGAAGTACTTATTACCGAAGGAGCGCTTATTGGGCATAAGGGAGAGATATTGCGACACAATAACAAAGAATATTTTTTGGTTTCGTTCGATACGCTTGGGCAAAGTATTAAAATAGAATTACCGGCGCACAGTTTTAAAAAAAACCAGTAAACTATATTTCATGCGTATTTTTTGACACATGCAGTAAGGAAACCATCCAAAAAACGTGCTTATTTGCAGTAAGTTAAAACCAACCGAGATTTGAAAGAACATAAAATCGCAATTATTGGCTTAGGCTACGTGGGTTTACCACTTGCTGTGGAGTTTGGTAAGCAATACGACACCATTGGTTTTGACATTCATCAAGGAAGAATAGATGAGTTAAGAAGGGGAGAAGATTCCACCCTCGAGGTAGAACCAGCAGAGTTGAAAAAATCATCTCGATTAGTGTATACAGTTAATTTAGCCGATATCGCATCTTGCAATACCTATATTGTAACGGTTCCTACACCGATCGACAAAAACAAACGTCCAGATCTTACGCCCCTAGAAAAAGCAAGTGCAGCTATCAGCAAGGTGTTGAAAGAAGGAGATATCGTAATCTACGAGTCTACCGTTTATCCAGGTTGCACAGAGGAAGTTTGCGTTCCTATCTTAGAAGCTGGCAGCGGATTAAAGTTTAATAAAGATTTTTTCTGTGGCTACTCACCAGAGCGAATCAATCCTGGAGATAAAGTTCATACCGTTACCAAAATACAAAAAGTAACCAGTGGTTCAACTCCGGAAATAGCGGAAGTAGTAGACCAATTATATAAATCGGTGATTACGGCTGGAACCTATAAGGCGGCTTCGTTAAAAGTAGCAGAAGCAGCTAAGGTGATTGAAAACTGCCAACGCGATTTGAACATCGCTTTTGTAAATGAATTGTCGCTCATTTTTGAACGATTAAATATAGATACGCTGTCTGTACTGGAAGCTGCCGGAACCAAATGGAATTTTTTACCGTTCCGACCCGGATTGGTAGGAGGGCATTGTATCGGCGTAGATCCGTATTACCTTACTTACAAAGCAGAGGAAGTGGGCTACAATCCACAAGTAATTTTGTCAGGCCGACGTATCAACGATGCAATGGGCGCACACGTGGCCAAGAAAGTAGTGAAGTTGATGATTGATAGAGGTCAAACCATCAAAAACAGTAAGGTGTTAATGCTGGGTATTACCTTCAAAGAAAATTGTCCAGATATAAGGAACTCGAAAGCGATAGACGTGTACACAGAATTAACCGATTTTGGTGTTGAAGTAGATGTATACGATCCTTGGGCCAATGCAGCAGAGGTAAAGCACGAATATGGTGTAGATCTGTGCTTGAAATTAGGTGAGAATTACGGTGCAATAGTTTTAGCAGTTTCACATGATAAATTTAGAAGCATTGATATCCATAGCCTAAAGGCGAAAGATGCCGTGGTGTTTGATATTAAAGCCTTTTTTGACGTAGCGGATATTGACGAGAGGTTATAATGGAAATGGATAAGGTTCTGGCAAGTAAAATTAAGGGTGCTTCGTTCTTAGTAACAGGCGGTGCTGGTTTTATTGGAACCAATATCGTGGAAACCTTGCTAGCACATGGCGCGGGTAAAGTGCGTGTTTTGGATAATTTGTCCAATGGCTACATCGAAAATGTCATCGAGTTTAAGGATAATCCTAGCTATGAATTTATAGAAGGAGACATACGTGATTTGGCAACATGCCAAAAAGCAGTAGCAGGAATACACTATGTAACCCATCAAGCGGCCTTAGGTTCGGTTCCTCGTTCTATCGAGAATCCCATTCAATCTAATGAAGTAAACGTCACGGGATTTTTAAATATGTTGGTGGCTGCCAAAGAAAGCGAGACGCTTAAAAAAATGGTATACGCCGCTTCTTCGTCTACGTTTGGTGATCATCCTGCACTTCCTAAAGTAGAAGGTCACGAAGGGAAACCACTAAGTCCGTATGCGGTAACCAAAGCCGTAAATGAACAGTATGCCAATGTATTCTCGTCTATCTATGGATTACATACCATTGGGCTTCGGTATTTTAACATTTACGGTCCTAGGCAAAATGCCAATAACCCGTATGCCGCCGCCATTCCTATTTTTTGTAAAGCATTTAGAGAGGGAAAAGCGCCACATATCAATGGAGATGGGCAAACAAGTCGTGATTTTACCTACGTAGATAATGCGGTGCAAGCCAATTTACGGGCACTATTCTCTGACAATGTTACAAAACACGAGGTTTTTAACGTCGCCTGTGGAGAGCAAACTTCACTCAATGAAATGATTGAAATTTTGCAAGAAATCGCGCAAAATAAGCTAGTTCCAAGTTACGGACCAGAACGTCAAGGAGATGTAAAGCATTCACTAGCAAGTATTGACAAGATAAAGAACACCCTACACTATGCTCCGCAAGTATATTTTAAAGAGGGTCTTAAAAAAGTGTATGCGTGGTATAAAAAGAACGAAAAAATCGAGTAATTTTGCTACTCGTTATTTAAAATGACTACTTGCATGAGAGAAATATCGTCAACTACGAGTGTACGTCGATCAATCGATGTAGACAGCGCCAAGGTATGGCGTACGATTGGTCTTCCTTTTTTTGTGGATACTGTTTATATGCATGCCTGTCTATTGGCTCATGAAAATAAATATCTTTGCCGCTTGTTACCCGTTTCGGCATATATAGATGGATGTTTAACATCCAATTACCAATCCAAGTGGAAGAAGTAAGGGTAGCGAATGGTATGTTCTTCGTTTCAGGCCATGGGACTGAGGTGGCGAAGCTGCATAACGCAAATACGAAGAGAAGAGTTATTTTGGCCACAAAGAATAGGAAAGCGCTTAATGGAAACGCCAATTGCTAACCCTACAGCAATAGTTATGGGAGTAGAGGAAAACGAAAAAACACATAGCAATCAAATGTCTCCGGAAGCACGCGCAACAGCCGTAGTTGTATCATCCTATGCGTTAGGTTGGTCCAAAAGATTGTTTGACTTGTGCTTTAGTTTGGTTGTGTTGCCTATTTCGCTAATCTTAATCAGTATCGTTTTTTTACTATACCCTTTTATGGATGGTTTTTCTATTCTCTTCCGTCATGAGCGTATAGGTGTTGCCGGTAAGAAATTCGATTTATATAAAATTCGTACCTATGTAAAGAGCAATCCCGCAGAAGGTGTAAAGGACAATTGCGATGAGCTGGTTGTGGTTCCTTTGCTAGGTAATTTATTGCGCATGAGTCGTATCGATGAATTGCCACAAATCTGGAACATTCTAAGAGGCGATATGAGCTGGGTGGGTCCTCGACCTGAGCAGTCTCAATTTGTCGATAAAATTATTGCAGAGTACCCAAACTACGATGCACGTCATGCGGTTAAACCTGGAATTACAGGTCTAGCTCAAATTAATAATCCCAATGCAACTATCGAGGATCACCAAGAAAAATTGATTTTTGACCTCGAATATGTGCAAAAAGCAAGCTTGCTATTGGATCTTAAGATTTTATGGCGCAGTTTGGTGGTGGTTTTAACCAAAAAATAAGCCGCCGTTACCGTTAACGAAATACCCCCACTCCCCATGTACAAAATGAAATTCGGTTATCTTACGTTATTGATACTACTAAGTCAGTCGGCATTTAGCCAAGGCTGGTTAGGTAAAGATTTAAGTAATATCAATGTTAAAGAATTAACAAATGCACAGCGAGACGAGGTAAAGCGATCCGCAAGGCTTCAAGGATTAAATGATGCGGATATGGAGGCTATTGCCAGATCCAGAGGAATGAGCTTGGATGATTTTAGAGATATTCGGGCGAATGACGGTGAAAAAACAGGAAAAAAAGACAAAGATACGTCTACCTCAAAGAGACAAGAAGTAAGTGAAAACGTACTGCAAACGACCGTGGCTATTTACGGACAGGAATTATTTGAAAACAGTAACTTAGATTTTTTGCCAAGTAGCAATCTGGCACCCACTGCAGGTTATATACTTGGACCAAATGATCATTTAGATATTCGTATATACGGCTTACAAGAACAAAACATGAAAGTGGTTGTCGCCACGAATGGATCCATTGTAATTCCTTACGGCGGAAAAATTATGGTAAGCGGCTTAACCTTGGCGCAGGCTGAACGGACCATCATAAATCAACTTAAAAAAGTAGGATTTGCTTCTCTAGGTAACGGTAACAGCCAACTAAAAATACAAATTACCGAATTCAGAACCATACAAGTGATGGTGTGGGGAGCCAAACAATCTGGCGCCTATTACTTACCTAGTTTAGCGACAGGATTTCACGCATTATTTGCTTCGGGTGGTCCTGGCTTAAATAGAAGTTATCGAAATATTCACATCATTCGAAATGGGAAAACCATTCGTGTTATCGATTTATACGAATTTTTAGCGAAAGGTTCGCGTGCATCCGATATTACGCTCCAAGACAATGACATTGTTTTTATACCCTATTACGATCGAAGAGTAAGACTACGTGGGGAAATCAAAACCCCAGCGGTATTTGAATTATTGCCTAATGAACATTTACAATCTGCAATTACGTATGCCGGTGGATACACAGAGATAGCCTATCAAGAGGTGGTTGAAGTATTGCGTTACGGTGGGGCTCAAAAAGAATTATTTACAGTACGCGCAGAAGAATTAGCTGATTTTAAGCTGCTCGGTTCTGAAATTGTGACCGTTTCTTCCATTATGGATCGCTACAGTAACCGGGTAAAAGTAGATGGGGCGGTAGAGCGTCCCGGATATTATTCGATGGCAGATGGCATTGATTTGAAAAAAGCCATCGAAAACGCTGGTGGACTTAAACCAAGTGCCATTAAAGAATATGTCCTGTTATTTCGTGAGCCACGTGATGGACAAAATCATTATTATGCGTATCGCTTAGATTCTATTTTAGCTGGAAACATGCGTATTGAACTACAAGAAAACGATATGATCTTGGTTGGCGATAGCTTGGATATGAACCGTGAAGACAAAGTTCACATCTACGGCGATGTCAACAAACAAGGGGAATATCTATTCGGAGAAGGTATTACGGTAAGTAAGTTATTATTCCTTGCAGGTGGATTTGAACAAGAAGCGTTAACTAGTAAAATCATTATTTCTAGAAAAGTAGAGGACGAAACACAATTATCGACTATTAATGTGCTAAGTGCGAGACGAGATTTTTGGAATGACAAAGCCTTAAGTGATTTTGTATTAAAGCCCGGAGATGTGGTAACGGTGAGTCGTAATCCATACTACCGTGATCAGGTTTATGTGACGTGCGAAGGAGAATTTAAGGTGCCAGGTGTATATCCTATGGCCAGTCGAAATCAGTCATTATACGATATTTATATGCAAGCCGGTGGATCAAATCAATACGGTAATGTAGACGGAAGTATTCTGATCAGACAACGAAAGATTCAAATTTCAACAGCGAAAATCGAGTCCCTAAAAGGGAAAGTATTAAACGAGCTTTATGCGCAAGATACGCTGAAAGAAGTAGATGAACTGGACTACAAGCCATACAGTCTTGTGATTGATACCATTGTGATAGGTGGATATCGTAATTTCGAAACAACGGCCAAGTCCTTTTATTTACAGCCGGGTGATCGATTTATTATACCGACCATCGAATCTACGGTGAGTATTCTAGGCGAAGTGTATAATCCAAACGTGATTATGTACGACAAGAAATTAACCTTAAAACGCTACATAATAATGGCGGGAGGGACAACAGAAGAAGCTAAAAAGAACAATATTTTTGTGGTGTATTCTAACGGGAGAAGCGCAAAAACAAGGCGATTTCTGGGTGTATTTACGTTGCGTCCGGACGTTCGTCCTGGATGTCAGATCATAGTGCCTTCTAAATCTAAAGGTAACGATGCCAATAGTAGACTCTCTGCCACAGAAAGAATTACCATGTATTCTGTTATGGCGTCAACCATGTCATCACTGGCATACCTTATAAGTCAGATCGTGAAGTAGTTTCGTCACGAATGGATAAGAAACACCTATTAACGCAAAATGCACTATTTAACCTAATAGGCACAGCGTTGCCTTTAGGAGTAGGTATTATTTCCATTCCCATAGTTATAGATGCCTTAGGGCTAGAGGTCTTTGGGCTGTTAACGTTAATATGGACGGCCATCGGATATTTCGGATTATTTGATTTTGGTATGGGACGCGCGCTAACCCAACAAGTAGCGTTGCACCGAGTAAAAGAAATCAATAGCTTAGTTCCGTTGATTAAGACGGGGTTGTGGGCATTGGTTTTGCCCGGAATCTTGGGTGCCATTTGTATGCATATAGCGTCATTTTACTATGTGCAACAGGTACTGGATCTTTCTCCCATTTTACGAAAAGAAACGCTGGATGCTTTTGTATGGGCTGCATGGTGCATTCCGTTGGTAACAGTTAGTTCTGGCTTGCGGGGTATTTTAGAAGGACTGGAGGATTTTGTAAAATCAAGTACACTTCGTGGTATTTTAGGAATTCTTAATTTCTTGGCGCCCATGGTGCTTGTTTTAGTGGGTGACACTTCTTTACTACATATTGTTTGGAGTTTAATTGCCGCTAGAATTCTTGTTGTTATATGGAATGTATGGTGGATAAGAGCCTTTCTTAAGCCCAGTGAAAAAGTGCCTTTCACCCAGCGGATAAAATCAGTGAAGTCACTTTTGTCCTTTGGATTTTGGATGACGGTTTCCAATATAGTAGGCCCCTTTATGGTAGCTGCCGATCGATTTATAGTAGCCATGTTAGTGGGTACATCAGTGCTTACCTATTATACAGTTCCGCAAGACATTGTCCTACGCTTATTAATCATTCCTGCGGCAATAGCTACGGCATGGTTTCCTCGTTTTACAATCGTAGCCAATGAATCTGGAAAGCAGGGCGAAAGCGCCTTGTTAAAAAAAGGGTTAAACTACATTATGCTTACACTAGGTCCAATATGTCTTATATTAGCTTTGTTTTCAAAGCAATTATTACGAAGTTGGATTAATCCTGAATTTGCAGAACATGCTTGGATGGTTTCTATAGTATTGTTAGTTGGCGTATTCTTTAACGCACTGGGGCACATTCCATTAGCGGCACTTCAAGCAACAGGTAAGGTTAAAACAACTGCCTTATTGCATGTGGTGGAATTATGCGTTTATCTTCCTTTACTGTATATCGTTTTACCTGTTTGGGGTGTTTTGGGTGCGGCCTGCCTTTGGGCTGCTAGAACTACCCTAGATTTTGGATTCTTACTGGGTTTTAATCACTATAAAACACATGCAACCGCAAGATTATAATCAAAAACAAGACGCGTATTTTAGCCGCGCTAGATTAGATATATTGCCTTTATTTCCTGCGCATGCCCATTCTGTATTGGAAATTGGATGTGGCAACGGAGCAACGCTGCGGTATTTGAAAGATGAAGGTCGTTGCCAAACCATAGAGGGCATAGAATTGACTGAATCAGTGGCATTGGAGGCACAACCATTCCTAAATACTACGTGGATGGGTGACGCAGAAGAAATTATTACAACTCTAGAGGATGAGCGATACGATGCAATTCTGTGTTTGGATGTTTTAGAACATCTCGTAGATCCTTGGAGATTCGTAGCGCAACTCTCCCGTGTACTTAAAACAGGGGGCGTTGTCATAGCGAGTATACCTAATTTACGGACATTTAAAGTGATTGCCAATTTAACGTTATTCGGTCGCTTTACCTATGCCGATCAAGGGATCATGGATAGAACACATCTCCGTTTTTTTACAAAAAAATCAGCGTTACATTTACTAGAAACGGAAACATTAATGATAGATAAGTGGACTTACAGCCCTTTTGCTCCTTGGAGTAAATCGGCTATAGTCAATGCCCTCTCACTTGGGTTGATTAGAGATTTTTTAACCGAACAATATTTGGTTAAAGCACTAAAAAAGTAACCGTGGTACAATCTACAGCTCTCTGTTTTGTTGCCTACTATCCGCCAACGGAATTAGTTGCAAGCATTCAGCTAGGATTGTCTGAAGGGTATACCGTATATGTCTATGACAACACGCCAAATGGAGATGACCAGTTAAGTAAAATACTATCTCCGAATTTCGTATGCTTGGGCTCCGGTAAAAATGAGGGTATGGGCATTGCGCTCAACGAATTAGGACAGCATATAGCGGCAGAAAAGCATAGTCACGCTCTTTATTTTGATCAAGATACCTTGTTTACTGCAGCAAGTTTGCAGTGGATTAATGCCTGGATGGAACTGCATACCGCAGATTTAACGAATGCGGCAGTTGTTCATTTTCAAGCCAATACCCAGCAAACCACCCCCGAACATTCGAGTATGAAAAACGCCTACTTCCTTATTAGTTCAGGATCACTATTTGGGTTAGAAGCGTTGAAAAAAGTGGGTTGGCACAGTCGATCGTATTTTTTAGAATGTGTAGATTACGAGTTGTGCGCACGTGCACATTTCGCCAATCTAGCTGTCTTAAAAGTGCAAGGCTGCCCTGGACTAGATCATGAGTCGCTTCAACCGCAAGATGAAGCGCGCATCATGGGCAAAAAAATAGGATTTCGTTTATATCCTTGGATACGAATCTATTCCTTTATCATGGGCTTAGCAGGCTTGTCTTTCACCTCGTTGCGCAAAGGTCACCTTGTTTTCGCGTGGAAGTGTTTCCGTAATATACTAACGCATACCGTAACACAACTGTTCGCAGTGTTTTTATGGGGTATTAAAAAACGGCAAGAAATACGCTAAAAATGGAAATTGGTGTGATTACCTATGGTCATTTCGATGGCCTGGAAGAAGGAATAAAAAAGCTAAAAACGTGCTTTGGAAATGCACGTATTTCGGTACTCAATAACATGCCTAATGCTGCTAGACCGTCTGAGATTCAAGGAAGTTATGCGCACTATGAGTTTAGTGGCTATCTCGAGATGTGCGAATCCTTTACAGGCACGGGACCCTTTGTCATCGTGAACGATACCTTGTTTAAAACACATTACACCGTCGGTTGGCTTCGGTTGCTTAAACGCGCGATGATTCAACTTAACAAAGATACCGTTACGGTATATGGAGATATCCGGTGGGATGGTAATGCGTACGCCGAACGACCTAATCCTTTTTTGGCATCATGGCTGTTTGTGTTGCCCAATGCCTATTCACTTGACGTTTTTAAACAAAGTTTGACTGAAATACTCAACGAACCAACTTCCTTAGGCAGTGAAGCCTACCAGGCATTTTTGCATGCTTGGATTTTCCCGAAAGGGAAACTAAGCGGTTGGCATGGTGGCGCAAAAGACGAACACGCACGAATACGCAAGGAACGATGCATTCGCTTAGAACACCGATTGAGCACGGTCTTGCCTCAGCACGGTTTACCGCTTACCAGTTTGGGAAGTTTTTCTCCTTTTTTTTATATGATCTTGAGAGGAATGGACCGTCTAAATACCCGCGTTAAGGCGTGGTTAACCTAACTACAACGAATACAAAGCTTACGATTATACATGAATTCAACGAAACAAAATGCGTTAAACGCAGACGCTTCACTGGGAGATATCCTCAATCAGTTGGGCAACTTAATCCAACGAATGAAAACCCATTGGAAGCCTTTGGTAATCTATCCCCTACTTTTTGGATTGGTGGGATTATTAGCAGGACTTTTTTTACATACCGATAAGAAAAAAGCCGAGTTTATTATCGCGGCAGAGGAAGAAGGTCCATCGGGTATGGACGGTTTGATGGCGCAATTTGGTTTAGATGTAGGTGGATCTAATCCTGGAGGTGTTTTTGAAGGCGAAAGTTTGGTACACTTGTTTCAAATACGTTCTATGATCGAACGTACACTTCTAACTACCATCGATTTTAACGGTAAAAAAACAGTACTAGCATCCTTAATTTGGGGAGATCTAAAGCAATCTCAAAAAGAACGCTTTAGCGAGGTGAGCTTTAAGACCGACAGAAGCCAACAAAATGCCATTACTGACAGTGCCTTGTATTTAACGTATAGACATGTTAATCAAAATGTATTAATGGTAAGTCGACCCGATAAAAAACAAAGTTTTGTGACCGTAAGTTGCTCGCATCAAGATCCAGATGTGGCCATGGCGTTAAGCCAAACGTTGATTGAAACGGTGACTGATTTTTACATTGAAACCGTTACCAAAAAAGCACGTTACAATCTAGACGTCTTGCGCAAGGAAGTAGATTCCGTACAAAAGATTTTAAATCAGAATTTACGCAGCAATGCAAGTATGAGCGATTTAAACTTAAATCCCATGATGCAAAGTGCACGCATCGGTCAAAACCGTACCATGATTGATTTACAAATCAGTATTTCGTTGTACGGCGAATTAATTAAAAATTTAAAACTGGCAGAAATAGGGTTGCGTAAGCAAACTCCATTGATACAAATTATAGAGACCCCGCATTATCCGTTGGAAAATGTTGGTTTTAGATGGTGGCATTATGTCTTAGGAGGCGTAGGAGCTGGATTTGCCTTGGCTATGTATATGATTTATTTCGGCTGGCGCAAAGAGCAGGCGTTAAGCAAACAAGAATGACTCCACTAAGACGCATCTTAGCTACGCTTATGTTCTTGCCGAATATAATGCCCTTCAAGGCGTTGTTCTCGGCAGAAATATTTCCGTGGGCTTTTTTGTATGCGTTGCGCAAGGATTTACGATTAACACTTGGCTATACCTTATTTTTAGGGTATATTGTTATTTCATCCGTGTTGTTTTTGGGATCATTTCCCTCTTTTTTAGTGCCTGCACGGGCTTTGTTTGCGTTGATTAACGCATCCATGATTTTCTTCTTACTGATTAACGTTCAGCGGGAAGAATACAAAACTATAGTCACCATTTTTCACGGTGTATTTATCGCCAATTTAGGCCTTTGTATAATTCAGTTTTTAGGCTTGTTTCCGCCGTTTTTAGAACCTGTTTTTAGGTTGTTTATCGATCGGTTTACGCACGAAATATATGGTGGAGGTCGAGGGGTAGCCGGTTTGTTTGCCGAACCATCCTACGCCAGTATGGCCATCCACTATTACTTTGCTTTTTTCATGCTGAGTAAGAACATAAATCCAAAATCTTTACTCGGGATTGGTGCTATTGTAGGTATTGTTTTCTTTGACTTGTTCATAATCCGTTCGGTTACAGGCGTAGTTATGATCTTGCTGTATTTAGCGAGCATGCAAAAAGCCAGAGATCTTATTAAGTCAGGGGTAATAGCCATCGTCTTGCTGGCTTCCGTTATTTATTATGTGGGGCAATCTCCCAATGCACCGCGATCGATAGAGACGGCTTATGATTTTTTTAAATATGGCGGCTATCAAGACCCTACGCCGTGGCTCTTGGAGCAATCCGGCTTTCGATTTGTGAGTGTATGGGCTTCCTATAAGTACGGATTTACGCATCCCTTTGGATCGGGTGTGGGCGGATGGGGACCTGCCAGTATTCAAGCCATGGATGACATCGGCATCAAAGCATCTGCGATGAGTTTTTTTGCTTCTGCTATGGGATCCGAGTACCAAGGTGTACGTCCTACGTCGTTTGCCGCAGGCTTAATGCTGGAAACAGGGATAGTAGGATTAATACTATTTATCATCGCTTTTTATCCGTTCTTAAAACGGCCGGAGATTTACCGCGATGTGCATACACGATCGATCACGCTATTTTTTCTGTTTAATACCTTTGCACTTGGAAGTATAGGTGATCCGTTGCCCTTCGTATTCTTGGCGCTAGCCTATAGGTCCATTATAGAACCTCCAGAAATAGTGCATGCATAATCCACTGGTGAGTATTGTAATGCCTTGTCACAAGGCAGAAAAAACCATCCAGCGCAGTGTGGAGGGCGTCTTAAATCAAACGTATTCCAATTGGGAATTACTGCTGATCGTAGATGGACAACATAAGGAATTGGAAGCCATGGTGAGTTCATTGGCAAGGCAAGAACCACGCATTCGTCTATTGGTTTCTCAGAAAAATAGAGGAGTTACCCGTAGCCGAAACATCGCTATTCGATTGGCGAAAGGAGAATGGTTGGCGTTTTGCGATGCAGACGATTACTGGCTAGAACACAAGTTAACAACGCAGTTAAGTGTAGCGCAGGAGCAAAAAGCAAATCTGGTATGCTCTGCATTTTGTTTTTATTATCCCCACAATCAAAAGTTGGACCTCATACACACCCACTCCACGATTACGTATAACACGATGTTGCACACCAATGCCATACCGATGAGTACTGCGATGGTGCAGGTAGATAAGAACCAACGGCATTATATTCCTCAACTTCCGGCGCATTTGATTCACGAAGATTATGCCTTTTGGCTCACTCTGTTTCAGAAACGTGAGATACAAGTGGCCTACACAGAAGAGGCTACCGCACATTTATTACAAGCAGCAGGATCTCGTTCGGCCAACAAGTGGCTAGGGGCAAAATCACATGCGTATATTTTGGCTACGTATGGCAGTGTTTCTAGATTTAAGCTTGCCGGATTAATGGTGAGTTATGCCTACAACGCTAGTAAAAAAAGAATTTTAGGAAGGTTGTTTGCCTTCTCGTAATAGAACTCTACAATCAATAGTTAAATTTAATCTAGTTATGATATTTTCATTCTTCCAGTCAACTAGGTATTCACAACGAATACTCAGTCTTTTTGCGCTGGCGTTTATCTCAGCGTCGGTCGCTAGGGCGCAAACTATTCCTGTAGGCATGCCGTTCTTCGACGATGCCTTGCACCGCGCCCAACTTATGGGCTTGGTCGATTCCAATGTATCGTTTATGGTGCGTCCGGTACAACCGGGTCGTGCTTTAGGTATCCAAAATCCGAACGGCGTTGATACGCTTTTGTTTCCTAACGACACCAATCACTACGAACCGTTGGCAGATCAGCAATTTGCCAAGGGGAAAATACGCATCAGCTTATTACCCGTGTATTTTCACACGCGGTACAACGGTCATCATCCCTATGGTTGGGCAGATGGACCCATGGTGTCTGCACGTGGATTTCAACAATATATCTCAGCAGGCGTATATGCCAAAGCGGGCCCGTTAGAGGTGCAATTTCGTCCTGAGCTGGTCAAAGCGCAAAACAAGCCTTTTCAAAACCCTCCGTTTAGATCCTCACAAATTGATTTTCCGGAACGAATGGGACAAGACGCGTATTCGGAAAAGTTTATGGGGCAGTCCTTTGTAAAATTAAGCAAAGGCGCACTTACCGTGGGGTATTCTACCGAAAATATATGGTGGGGAGCGGGTAGTAAAAATGCCATCATTATGAGTAATAACGCACCCGGATTTGGGCATTACACCATCAATACCAACAAACCGGTAAAAACACGGATAGGTACCTTCGAAGCTCAAATGGTGGCGGGTAAATTGAAGCATTCAGGTTTTCAATATCCGTTGCGGTATACCGGTGGCGAATGGCCTCCTATAGCGGGAGACGTGGTGCCCGATACCTCAGCACCTCAATTTCACAGTTATTTTAACGGGGTCACGGCAGTATACCAGCCCAAATGGACACCAGGTTTGTTCTTAGGGGCTACACGTATTGTGCAGGTGCAAGGAGAACCTACTAAGGCCTCGGATTACTTCAGCGTATTGTATCTAAGTCCTGGGGGTGAGCAGACATTTTCGGGTCCAGAACCTGGAAAGATTAATAGAAATCAGTTGGTTTCGTTATCGTTCCGCTATTTGTTTCCAAAAGCCCATGCCGAAATATACGGAGAGGTGGGACGGGAAGATTGGGCCTGGGATATGGAAGATTTCTTAACACGCCCTGCGGCGACTACAGCTTGGATGGGCGGGGTGCGCAAGTTGCAGGCTATGCCCGGAAAAAACCGATGGCTACAGGTAATGGCAGAAGTGACCAAGATACAAGCACCCATGGATAATTATTTACAACCTAGTTCTTTATTGGGGTATAGTTTTTATACCAACGGCAATGGCGTGGGATGGACCAATAACGGACAAGTACTTGGTGCGGGTATTGGACCGGGGAGCAACATGTTTACCCTAGGCGCCACCTACTTGAATGGTTTCAAAACCTTCGGATTGCATTTTGAACGGGTGTCGTATAACAAAGATTTATACTACGGTGCTATCGATTACCTATTTTTAGGCGGAACCAATCCCTATTTTAAAGATATCAGTAAAATGTATACCGATTGGGGAATTCTGTTGAACCACCATACGTCCTACGGTAAATTGTTTGTAGGCTATAATCTGCATATTTTACGTACCTATAACTTCCAGTGGAATTACGATCCTAAAGGCGTTGCCGGCGACTTTCGCTTTCCGGGAATCAATGCCTGGTCCGTTAATTTAGAAATAAGTGCCGTGTACCGTTTTTAAGCAAAACCGTTTAAAAAATGATGTCCATAAATACTTCAAAACCCATAATTGAGTAACTTTGCTACTCGAAATCACTCATGATAGAATCGCTTATTTCGTCTAAGACCCGCGTTAAATTACTGCTTAAGTTCTTCTTAAACAGTAAAAACAGTTCGTATTTGCGTGGTTTAGAGTCCGAATTTGGAGAGTCTACCAATGCAATTCGCATCGAGCTCAATAAGCTAGAAGGCGCAGGATTATTGTCCTCCAACCTCGAAGGCAATAAGAAATTTTTCAGAGCTAATACCAGCCATCCTTTTTTTGGAGACATCCATAGTCTGTTGCTTAAATACACAGGATTGGATGGAATCTTAGAACGTATCATCGAAAGTTTGGGTGATTTAGAATATGTTTTTGTGGTGGGGAAACTGGCCAAAGGGCTGTCTAGCGATATTGTGGACTTGGTATTTGTGGGCAATATCGATAAAGACTATTTATTTGAGGTAGTTCAAAAAGCAGAACTAAAGCTCGGTAAGAAAATAAATTATATCTGTTATTCCGCTGCGGAGTTTACACCTGCTGTGTTAAGACAACATACAGACCATCATCTCCTGTTGTGGAGTAAATAGGCTTAGTTTAGCATACCCAATGCCATTCCGTCCTGTGACTGAAGTGGCGAAGCCGTTTTTTTAGAGTAATAGTTTATATCTGGTAGTAGTTAAGTTGAGCAGTGCGAAGGAGTCTACTTCAAATTCTCTTTAGTATTACATTCAGTTTAAAAGTTTAGCGCTTCGCGGTTTAGGAGTTTACTTGGTTGTTATTGAGGTGTTTCGTGATCAGACAATACTAATAACGTTTTATCGTATCATGTAGTTTAGTTTAAAAGTTTAAAAGTTTAGCGCTTCGCTGTTTAGGGGATTCTAGTATTCTACTAAACTTTTAAACTCATAAACTTCTAAACTGTCCAACTTGAATGTCTATCAGTCATATCGTTATTTAAGAGGTTTCTGGAATCTCACTAAACTTTTAAACTCATAAACTTCTAAACTGTCCAACTTGAATGTTTATTAATCATATCGTTATTTAAGAGGTTCCTGGAATCTCACTAAACTTTTAAACTCTTAAACTTCTAAACTGTCCTACTTGAATGTTTATTAATCATATCGTTATTTAAGAGGTTTCTGGAATCTCACTAAACTCATAAACTTTTAAACTGTTCAAATTCCATGCTTATCAATTATTTCGTTATTAAAGATATTACTAGTAAATCCATTAACCAATAACCCCTAAACTCTCAACAAACCCATGCGAAACATACTTATCACCGGCGGTGCCGGATTTATTGGATCACACGTCGTACGCTTATTCGTAAAGACCTTTACCTCGGATAAAATTTATAATCTAGATGCGCTCACCTATGCGGGTAACCTAGAAAATTTGAAAGACATCGAGCATGCAGCGAACTACGAATTTGTGCATGCCGATATCCAAGACCTTGAAAAACTACACGCTATTTTTAGCGACAAAAAAATAACCCATGTGATTCATCTCGCGGCAGAGAGCCACGTAGATCGGAGTATTACCGATCCGTTGGCCTTCGTTAAAACAAATGTCTTGGGTACGGCAAATCTACTGCAAGTAGCCAAAGAGGCTTGGAAAAATGACTTTACCGATAGGTTGTTTTACCATGTAAGTACGGATGAGGTATACGGTTCGTTGGGTGATACCGGTTTCTTTTACGAAGATACGGCCTACGATCCCCGCAGTCCGTATTCAGCGAGTAAGGCCAGCAGTGATCACTTTGTGCGCGCTTATTACCATACCTATAATTTACCGGTGGTGATTTCGAATTGCTCGAATAATTACGGACCGAATCACTTTCCGGAAAAACTAATTCCGCTGATGATCAACAATATCATCCACAACAAACCTTTACCCGTTTATGGTGAAGGATTAAATGTACGCGATTGGTTGTTTGTGCTCGATCATGCACGTGCCATCGAAACGATTTTTAGCAAAGGAACAGTTGGCGAAACATACAACATAGGTGGACATAACGAGTGGACCAACATAGACTTGGTACACGTGCTGTGCGATACCATGGATGAAAAATTAGGCCGTACGAAAGGAGATTCTCGTAAATTAATCAGCTATGTAAAAGACCGCGCAGGACACGATTTACGCTATGCTATCGATGCCACCAAACTGCAAAATGAATTGGGATGGGAGCCGAGTTTACAATTTGAGGAAGGTTTGAGCAACACCATCGATTGGTACTTGAGCAATACGGATTGGTTAGAGAGCGTAACCAGTGGAGCCTATACCGCCTATTATCAAGCGGCTTACGAAACCAAATAATACTGACAAGCTCCGAAACGCAATAATATAAGGACTTGAATTACGAAGCACTGCTCGAATTAGCCACCAACGCAGCCTACGCGGCAGGAGAAGAAATTCTGAAGGTGTATAGCGCTGGCGAGATCGTGGTCGACTATAAAGTGGATAGCAGTCCACTTACCCTAGCCGATCAACACGCGCAGCTAGCCATTATTGCAGGTTTACAAGCACCGGGTATTCCGATACTGAGCGAGGAAGCCGACGAAATTCCATACGACCAACGATCTAAATGGGAACGCTTTTGGATGGTAGATCCCTTAGACGGAACCAAAGAATTTATACAACGAAACGGAGAGTTCACCGTGAATATCGCCTTAATGCAGCATAACGAACCCGTGTTAGGCGTGGTGTACGCGCCCGTTTCCGGCAAACTATGGTATGGTGGAACGGCTTTGGCTTATTCGGCCGTGAAAGAAGGTGAAACAACCCGACGGTTAACAACTATTAAAACGCGTAACGTGAACCATTTGCACCAAATCAAAAACGTTAACATCATCACCTCCCGGTTTCATCAAAATCAAGAGACGACTGATTTTATCCGTCCATTTGACGAGCCGTCACTGGTAACCATGGGCAGTTCGTTAAAATTTATGCTATTGGCACAAGGCGATGCAGACGTCTATCCCCGTTTTGCGCCTACGATGGAGTGGGATACTGCGGCATCCGATGCCATTCTTCGAGCGGTAAACCGGGGTATTTATCAGGTCAATGCAATGAATGAAATCACCGTTCCGTTACAATACAATAAAATCAACTTACGTAATCCGTATTTTATAGCTATCTAAGATGAGTATTAATCCTATTCAAATGGTCGATTTGCAAGCGCAATATCAGCGGTTAAAGCTGGAATTAGATGCGGCAATGCTAGGCGTAGCTGCCGATTGTACCTACATCAAAGGCCCAGCCCTGGTAGAGTTTGAAGCAAATTTAGCTGCATACTTAAACGTAAAACACGTCATTGGCGTAGCCAATGGTACCGATGCCTTACAAATAGCCTTTATGGCACTGGGATTGAAACCCGGCGACGAAGTAATTGTTCCTTCATTTACTTATGTTGCTACTGCTGAGGTAATCGGTCTTTTGGGGCTTACGCCCGTAATGGTGGATGTGGATCTGGAAAGTTTTACGATTTCCATCGACCATATCAAAAAGGCAGTTACGGCCAAAACAAAGGCCATCGTACCCGTGCATCTCTATGGACAAGCTGCCGATATGGAGGCGATTTTGGCCATTGCCAAAGAACATCAGCTCTATGTGATCGAGGATAATGCCCAAGCTATCGGTAGTGATTTTACCTTTTCCAATGGAGAAACAGCTAAAACAGGCACCTTAGGCGATATCGGCTGTACGTCTTTTTTTCCAAGTAAAAATTTAGGTTGCTTTGGCGATGGCGGTGCCATGTTTACCAACGACGATGAGCTAGCTTCCCGCATACGCATGATTGCCAATCACGGTCAACCACGCAAATACATACATACGGTGTTGGGCGTAAATAGTCGCCTAGACACAATTCAAGCCGCTATCCTGAAGGTAAAATTAAAAGAGTTAGATGATTTTGCACGTAGAAGACAGGCGGTAGCAGCCACCTACGACGCAGCGCTACTAAGTGTACCGGAAATCTGCATTCCTAAAGTTATGACGTATTCCACGCATGTGTATCATCAATATACCGTGCGGATCACCAATGGTAAACGGGACGAACTGCAAGCCTTTTTAAAAGAAAATGGCGTACCAAGTATGATTTATTATCCGATTCCATTGTACGATCAAGAAGCATTTGCCCGATATCATGACGGCGTGCGACACCCGAATACCGAACAACTTTGTAAAGAGGTTATTTCATTTCCCATGCACACAGAGATGGATACAGACACCCAAGACTATATTATTTCAACCCTAAAATCATTCTTTGCATCATGCATAAAATAAAATTCGGCGTCATAGGATGCGGACATATTGGAAAACGACACGCA
>CAMDBP010000021.1 GCA_945889315.1 Chitinophaga pinensis | reverse complement strand
ACGCTGTAAATTGCATTTTCAACTAAATCTTCAGCACGAGGGGTTTGAATTAGTTCTGGAAGCATTTCTCCACCGTTGCCATACACCTTGAATTTAGACATGCTAACCGTATTTATGTCAATACCGTTTGCTTCCAAAAAGGTTTTGGTTATCTTAAAAACACCATCACTTTCAATCTTCACTTTGTAAAGATCTCCGGAGCTAAGGACTGATTCATAGGTGGCATCTTTCTTGTTTTTAGCTGTGTTGAGATTGTCTGTATAAGGTATTGTTTTGATATCCCATTCAAAATCAGTAAGATAGTCAGTCTTATTACCACTTTTACGAATTGGAGTTACGGTAATTAAAACAGATCTCTTCCTTTTTTCATAAAGTACCTGTTGTGTTATAGTAAAATCTTCATCAATAATCGTGTGAAATCCATTGAATGGGCTTGATTGAGTTTTAATATTTTTAAGAGAGACGGAGGTAGTATTTATAGTGTTGGCTGAAATTCTAACACTGTAAGTAGGTATTGCCGATTTTTTAAAGACGATTTGATCACATTTGTTGCAGTTAAAAGGTATAAATAATTCCTTTGAATCCGCTTTTTCTGACAGATTGATATCCCAAGTAAGATGTACGTTGTTTTGCTGGGCAACCAACGGAAATACCATGTAAATTAGCAAGAAGGAAGTGAATGCTCGAAGTAGGGAAACAATTTTCATTTATAAGACTTTTGACGTTCTGTAATCATCTATTAGTTAACAAACTTAGCAGTATTTTTATTGTGCACCTGCAGTAATAAGAATAAATTGACACAATAATTATAAATTCTGCTCGTATAAACATAAAAGTTATATCTTTGTCTATTAGAATTTAAGTCAGAATGAAACGAATAAAAGCAGTGATTTTACTTGTACTTGGCCTAGTTGTAGGATTTCAAGTATATGCCCAAGACCCTGAGTTTACACAATTCTATGCGGCTCCTGTGTACACTAATCCAGCTATGGCTGGTACTGGAGGTTGTGCTGGAGGGGGTAGAGTGGTGCTTAATTACAGGAATCAATGGCCGTCTTTACCTGGTACATTTATAACAACCGCAGCTAGTTATGACCAAAACTTTGATAAAATTGGTGGTGGTGTTTCATTACTCATTCTGGATGACAGAGCGGGTGAAGGATTATTAACTTCTCAGTCTGTTTCTGCGGGATATTCTTTTCAAATGCCTGTAAATAGACGTTTTACGATGCGATTTGGCATTGAAGGTCAATATGGACAGCGCAGTATAGATTGGGCTAAACTTCGTTTCGAAGATCAAATCGATCCATCAAAAGGTTTCGTAAACGCGACAAAGGAGCAATGGTCAACAGACCAAGTGGGGTATGTTAATTTTGCCGCGGGTGTTTTGGGGTATAGTGAACGCTTTTATTTTGGTTTAGCAGCACACAACCTTACACAACCTGTTCAGTCTTTTTATGGCAACTCGGCTGCAATTATTCCTAGAAGATATACGGCTCATGGGGGACTGGTTATTCCATTAGATGGACGTAAAAATCCTGAATCTACAATATCTCCTAATGTGCTATTTATGATGCAACAAAAATTCACTCAAATGAACATAGGTTTCTATTATAATAAAGGGCCCCTAGTAACAGGGCTTTGGTTCAGACAAACGTTTGGTGAATATGGTAATTCAGATGCATTAATGGCATTAGTAGGGTTTAGGAAAGATAGATTTAAATTTGGATACAGTCTTGATTTGACTGTTTCTGATGCTAGAGCAGCTGCACCAACATCGCATGAGATATCAGCAGGAATTGAGTGGTGTGCACGTAAGCCTAGCCGTAAATATAGAAAGCTGTCATGTCCAGATTTTTAATTAAAGGTAAATTGCTATCATTGCACAATATTTAAAAGAAAGAAAAAGTTTATAAAAGTAGTTTCTTATAATATGAAATTAAATAAAGTTAAAATAGGATTACTCGCACTTACAGTTATGTCAACTGTTGCTTGTAAAAAAGAAAAATCATCAAGCACAGGATGGAATTATAATGATTCTAAGTGGGGTGGTTTTGAGAAGCATGAATATGCTGGCCAAGAAACGGGTCCAGGATTAGTTCTGGTTCATGGTGGTTCTTTTACTATGGGTTCGTCTGAACAAGATGTAACCTATGAGCATAACAATGTTGAGCGGAAAATTACAGTTGGTTCATTCTACATGGATGAAACAGAGGTAACGAACATGCACTACAGAGAATATGTTTACTGGTTAAACAGAGTTTATGTTGATTATCCAGAAGTGGGAATCAATGCTTTGCCAGATACCAACGTTTGGAGAAATAAGTTAGCTTATAACGAACCATACGTGGATCTATATTATCGCCATCCTGCGTATCAAGATTATCCTGTAGTTGGTGTTAACTGGCAACAAGCTGCTGCTTATGCAGCTTGGAGAAGTGATCGTGTGAATGAAATGATTCTTATTAGAGAAGGAGTATTGAAACCAGATCCAGGTCAACAAAACGAAACTAACTTTAATACGGGTGCGTACTATGTAGGTCAACATGACGGACTAACGTTTGGAAAACACCAAATGAGAGACTATGCGGGAGATAGAAAAGCTAGAAGAGATGTTAGAATGGAAGACGGTATTTTATTGCCAGAATATAGACTTCCAACTGAGGCAGAATGGGAATATGCAGCACAAGCAGGAGTAGGATCATCTACCTATGAAAATATTAATCAAAAGAAGATCTATTCTTGGGAAGGTCTAACTATCCGTTACAGCGGAGGTAAAGAACGTGACAGAGGTTACGTTATGGACAATATAAAAAGAGGAAAGGGAGATCAAGGCGGGATAGCTAATCGTCTTAATGATGGTGCTTTAATAACGGCTCCGGTTGCTTCTTATTGGCCAAATGATCATGGTCTTTATAATATGTCAGGTAATGTTTCTGAATGGGTTATGGATGTATATAGACCATTGTCATTGGAAGATGTTACCGATTTCAACGCATTCCGTGGTAACGCATTTAATAAAATTAAACTAGACCAAGACGGTATCGTTGATCTGAAAGATAGCCTAGGTAGAATCGTATATGTGCCTGTTACAGAAGAAGAGAATGTAGGAAGAAGAAATTATAAGAGATCTGATAATAAAGGATCTATAGATGAAGAGTCTTATATGGATGGTGAGCAAGGTTACGAGTATGGTGTTTCTACACTTATAGATAATCAAGCACGAGTTTACAAAGGAGGTTCATGGAACGACAGAATTTATTGGGCTTCACCAGGAACGAGAAGATATCTTGACGAGCAACAAGCATTATCTACACTTGGCTTTAGATGTGCGATGCACAGAGTAGGTGCACCATAACATAAAGATCTTAAAAACAAAAATCCCAATCACATTAGTGATTGGGATTTTTTTTGCTTCCGATATTCTACGCAAAAAAAGCAGAGCAGTTATGCAATGCTTTTTTTGTGTAGATGCATCTTTATTGTTTCTTAACTATTGACTAGCAAAACTCTTTGTACACTTCTTGTAAATGGCTAGCTATCATCTCAGCACTTCGACCTTCAATATGATGGCGTTCTACAAAATGAACAAGTTCGCCATCTTTGAAAAGCCCAATACTTGGGCTGCTAGGAGGGTATGGTAAGAGCAACTCTCTGGCTGCGGCAACCGCAGCAGAATCTTGTCCTGCAAACACGGTAAAAAGATTGTCTGGTTTTTTTTCGCCGTTCAAGGAACCAACGGCACCTGGTCTTGCGCTTCCTGCCGCACAACCACATACACTATTTACTACCAGTAAGCTTGTGCCTTTTGCAGAAGGTAACGTGTTATCTACTTGACTTTTATCGCGTAATTCGATGAAGCCATTATTGGTTAAATCTGCTCTCATTGGAGCTACTAATTCTTCTGGATACATGTTTATTTAATTAATTCTTGCAAATATGCAACAAAACAAGGGATGACTTTGTTCTATAATTGCTAAATTTGCACCGTTTATAACACAAATGACAACACAATCAATGAGTAATTACAAAGTAAAAGATATTTCGCTAGCAGAGTGGGGTAGAAAAGAAATCAATATTGCCGAAGCAGAAATGCCTGGGTTAATGTCTTTAAGAGAAGAATTTGGAGCCAGTAAACCATTGGCAGGCGCTCGTATTGCGGGTTGTTTGCACATGACCATTCAAACTGCAGTTCTCATTGAAACACTTCAAGCGCTTGGAGCTGAAGTATCTTGGAGTAGTTGTAATATTTTTTCAACGCAAGATCAAGCTGCTGCGGCTATCGCTGCTGCAGGAACTCCTGTTTTTGCTTGGAAAGGAATGAACGAAGAGGAATTTGATTGGTGTATTGAACAAACTTTACATGCTTTTGAAGGTGGGAAACCATTGAATATGATTCTGGATGACGGAGGAGACTTAACCAACATGGTGTTAGATAGATTCCCGCAATTAGCAGAAGGCATAAAGGGTATTTCAGAAGAAACGACTACAGGAGTGCTTAGATTACACGATAGAGTAAAAGCTGGCACATTACCACTTCCTGCTATCAATATTAATGATTCTGTAACTAAATCTAAATTTGATAACAAGTATGGATGTAAAGAGTCTGCAGTAGATGCGATAAGAAGAGCTACCGATGTAATGATTGCCGGCAAAGTGGCGATAGTAGCGGGTTATGGTGATGTAGGTAAAGGTACTGCGGCATCTCTTGCAGGTGCAGGAGCTAGAGTTATCGTAACTGAAATAGATCCTATTTGCGCTTTACAAGCAGCAATGGATGGTTTTGAAGTTAAGAAAATGAAGAATGCGATTTCAAGAGCTCAAATAATTGTAACCGCAACGGGTAACAAAGATATTTTGACAGAGAAACACTTCAAGTTGATGAACGATAAGACTATTGTATGTAACATAGGTCATTTTGATAATGAGATAGATGTTGCGTATTTAAATAAACAATATGGTCATACTAAATTTGAGGTAAAGCCTCAAGTAGACGTTTACAACATCGATGGGAATGAAATAATTCTTCTTGCAGAAGGAAGATTAGTAAATCTTGGTTGCGCTACAGGTCATCCATCATTTGTAATGAGTAATTCATTTACGAATCAAACCTTGGCACAATTAGAGCTATGGCAAAATGCTTCTAGTTATAAAAATGAAGTTTATGTATTACCTAAGCATTTAGATGAAAAGGTTGCAGCTTTACACTTAGCCAAAATCGGCGTTGAGTTAGAAGAACTAAGCCAAGACCAAGCCAAGTACATTGGTGTAGGAATGAGTGGTCCTTACAAAGGAGATCATTACAGATATTAATCGAATTAGTTAAACTGATTTAATCATACAAAAGATCCCTGCACATATTTTTGCGTAGGGATCTTTTATTTATTTAATTTTAGAAACACCCGTGCTTCCTTTACAGCAATAGATCGATGTTGCTGCTTCAACATCAGGAAATGTGACAATTGTTTCGGAGAGCTGACCTCTGTATTTGCTATTTAGGTAGCGTAAAGTTGCGCCATTAACCCCGCCACAATTTCTGTTCGGCACAATTAATTTATCTCCGATTTGGAGTAGTAGATTGCTTACGAGTTCTTCGCATATTTCACCCTTGCTATTTTGAATAAGCAAGTACTCTAGTTCATTTTGTTGTTTGTATTTGGCAGCAAAAACATAAAAAGCGCTACTTAACGTTTTTACGGTCATCCAAGGAACATTGGGTTTAGGTTCTGGATAAATGCCAATGTTTCCATGAAATTTAGGAGCGCTTGCTAAAGAACTTTGCAAATCAGAAGATTCAGGCAAGAAAAAAACACTACTAGTTGGGGTAAATGCATAATCAAATACTACGTTATCGGTTTCAGGCAAGTATTTACCTTTTCCATCTCGGTAAAAGTTGATTCTAAGAATACCATTAGTGTGATATTGAGGTATACTTTTCTGAAGGACTTCACGAATATCAAAAGAAGGAGTCATTTGATATATGTTGAATGCTTCTATAATTCTTTCAGTATGAAAATGCATTAAAGGTACAATACCATTAACTATTCGAATACTCTCGAAAAAACCGTCTCCGTAAAGAAAACCTCTGTTCATTTTAGGAGAATAACATCCCGGCAATAGCAGCTGTCATTAAACAGGCTAAAGTACCACCTAATAATGCTCTTAAACCCAATTGCGCTAAATTTCCACGCTGATTTGGAGCTAACGAACTAATGCCGCCTATTTGTATTCCTATTGAGGCAAAGTTTGAAAATCCACATAATGCGTAAGTGAGTATAATAATAGAACGTTGTGTTAACATGGGTCCACCTTCTGCGGCAATCATTCCTTTAAGTGATAAATATGCGATAAATTCATTGATAACAGTTTTTTCTCCAAGCAGTTGACCACTAAGTATCATGTCTTGAGCGTCTATACCGATTACCCACGCAAGTGGCGCGAAAATATAACCTAGAATCATTTGCAGATTAAATCCACTGTATATAGTGTTTGCTGCTATGGCAGTATTTAATCCGGAGTATGCCCCAATAATGTCAAATAGGATATAGTTAAGCATGGCTATAAATGCCAGGAAAACCAATATCATTCCACCAACATTTACAGCTAATTTTATTCCCTCTGTAGTTCCTGTTGATATCGCTTCAAGTGGTCCGTTGCCTAGTGTAGATTTATCAATATCTAGTTTTTCGTCTACTTGTTCGGTCTCAGGATAAAGAATTTTAGCAAACACAATTGCAGCGGGCGCAGAGAGTATGGAAGCAGTAAGTAAATGTTTGGCAAATTCTCTTTGAGATTCTGGATCATCACCACCTAAAAAGCCAATAAATGCTGCGAATACTCCTCCTGCTATGGTTGCCATACCGCCGGTCATTAAACACATTATCTCTGATTTTGTCATCTTGGCGATGTACGGTTTTACAAGAAGGGGAGCTTCTGTTTGGCCTATAAAAATATTTGCCGCAGCAGCAAGACTCTCTGCACCAGATAATCTCATCGTCTTACTAAGTATCCAAGCAAAACTAAAAACTATTTTTTGTAATACTCCTAAATAATACAAAAGTGAGGTAAGAGCCGAAAAGAATACTACCGTTGGCAATACTTTAAAAGCAAATATGTATCCCATTGTTTTGCTTATTTCTGGATCATTAACTACTAAATTGCCAAATATAAAACGGGCTCCTTCATCTGTAAATGAGAGCAACTGCGTAAAAAAACCAGCAATTATCCCAAAGAAATTCGCAAAAACAGGGACTTTAAAAACCAAAGTACCTAGAATTATTTGAATGGCTATACCTGATCCTACTAACCGCCAGTTGATGTTTTTTTTGTGTTTACTAAACACATATGCTATTCCTATCAATGCAACTAGACCAAATATCCCTCGAAGTATCTCCATTACTATAATTTAAAGGTTGTAAATATAATGGAATCTTTAAGTTCAAAAATTGAATTCAATAGAGTTATAACCAAGTATTACCTGTGTAAAGCTAATGTACTCATTTATTCGTTGGTAGAACTCGTTCATGCACGCTTTGACATTTAAAGAATATGTATATTCTTACCGCTATTTTCAGAAATGTTTTTTTGATACAATCTAATCTAGGTATCAAGCTAATTGCAATTCCTATCTTAGCCTATCTTTGTTACTTCATAAAAAAATAATGCAAGACCAATCCATATATATTCCCCAAAATAAAGTACGTATCGTAACAGCCGCTTCCTTATTTGACGGACATGACGCGGCAATTAATGTTATGCGCAGAATTATACAAGCGACAGGTTGTGAGGTTATTCATCTTGGACACGATAGAAGTGCTGAAGAGGTAGTTAATACTGCTATTCAAGAAGATGCTAACGCAATTGCTATGACAAGCTATCAAGGCGGTCACAACGAGTACTTTAAATATATGAGGGATCTTTTGGTGCAAAAAGGTGCTGGTCATATTAAGCTTTTTGGTGGTGGAGGTGGCACCATTTTACCTTCGGAAATAGCAGATTTAGAAGCTTATGGTATAAGTAAAATTTACCATCCCGACGATGGTCGAGCTATGGGACTACAAGGTATGATTAATCATTTGGTAAAAACATCTGATTTCCCTACGGGCCAAAATCTTACGGATGAACAAGAGTCTTTTCGTCTGATGAATAAAATGTCTATCGCACGTGTAATATCTGCTGCAGAAAATTTTCCAGATGATAATAAGACACTTCTTGCAGGAATTACCCAAGAAGCAAAGAAAATAAAAACACCTGTTTTGGGAATAACAGGTACTGGAGGTGCAGGTAAAAGTAGCTTAGTAGATGAACTGGTTCGCAGGTTTTTATTGGATTTTAAGGACAAGAATATAGCTATTATATCGGTGGATCCTTCAAAACGAAAAACAGGAGGAGCGTTGTTAGGTGACAGAATTAGAATGAATAGCATACGAAACGACAGAGTTTATATGCGTTCTTTAGCTACGCGTCAAGCTAATTTAGCACTCTCAGCGCATATTGATGTGGCAAAAGACATATTAAAAGTAGCTGGTTTTGATTTGATTATACTAGAAACTTCGGGCATAGGTCAAAGTGATACCGAAATCACAGATCATTGCGATGCAAGTCTTTATGTAATGACCCCAGAATATGGTGCAGCAACTCAATTGGAAAAGATTGACATGCTAGATTTTGCCGATGTAATTGCACTGAATAAATTTGATAAAAGAGGCGGGTTAGATGCACTTAGAGATGTCAAAAAACAGTTTCAACGTAACCACGTTCGATTTGAAGATGATGTTGAAACAATGCCTGTATTTGGAACCATAGCAAGCCAGTTCAACGATCCAGGGGTTAATTCATTGTATGCTCAACTTATTCAAACCATTAATGAAAAGACGGAAGCAAATTTAGACTCACATCTTGTGGCAGCTAATGAAATGTCTGAAAAGATCTTTATTATTCCGCCTAAACGCGTACGCTATTTATCTGAGATTGCGGAAACCAACCGAGGATATGACAAGTGGGCTAAAGAGCAATCTGCTATTGCACAAAAGTTATATGGTATATATAAAACCATTACTACTGTTAGAGATGCTAAAATTGCTGATGTAGACAGACTCCTCAAAGATTTAGAGGAAACCTATACTACAATTGCCTTAGATTTTGATCCAAAATTACAGGTGGTTATTGATAATTGGGATAAAGTCAAAGAGTCCTATGCAAATGATATTTACACGTATTTGGTTAGGAATAAAGAGATACGTGTGGAGACCAAAACAATATCTCTCTCTCATCAAAAAATCAGTAAAGTTTCATTACCAAAGTATGAGGCTTGGGGTGATGTATTGCAATGGAATTTACAAGAAAACGTACCA
Organism: Chitinophaga pinensis; assembly: GCA_945889315.1. Lineage (GTDB taxonomy): Bacteria > Bacteroidota > Bacteroidia > NS11-12g > UBA9320 > UBA9320. Next base: position 23,707 of record CAMDBP010000021.1, on the reverse strand, counting down.
GGAACATTCCCATTTACGGCTGGTATTTATCCGTTTAAACGCCAAGGAGAAGATCCTACACGGATGTTTGCCGGCGAGGGAGGACCGGAGCGAACAAATAAACGTTTCCATTATTTGAGCAGCAGCATGCCTGCTAAACGATTGAGTACAGCCTTTGATTCGGTTACGTTATATGGAAATGATCCAGACTATAGACCAGATATTTATGGAAAAATAGGAAATGCGGGTGTTAGTATCTGTTGTCTTGATGATGCTAAGAAATTGTATTCGGGTTTTAACTTAGCAGATGCCATGACTTCTGTGAGTATGACCATAAATGGTCCTGCACCTATGTTACTTGGTTTTTTCATGAACGCGGCAATCGATCAACAGTGTGAGATTTACATTAAAGAAAATGGGCTTGAGGCAGAAACTCAACAAAAGATAGATTCTTATTTTAAAGAAAAAGGGAGCGAACAACCTAAATACGATGGTGATTTACCGGAAGGAAATGAAGGTTTAGGCCTCATGCTACTTGGACTTACCGCAGATAAAGTGCTTCCTGCAGATGTATATGCAAAGATAAAAACGGAAACACTCAAACAAGTTAGAGGCACCGTACAGGCAGATATTTTAAAAGAAGATCAAGCTCAGAATACGTGTATTTTTTCTACTGAATTTGCACTTAGACTGATGGGCGATGTTCAGCAGTACTTTACCGATAATGGAGTAAGAAACTTTTACTCGGTATCTATAAGCGGATATCACATAGCTGAAGCAGGAGCTAATCCTATTACCCAATTGGCATTTACGTTAGCTAATGGTTTCACCTATGTAGAGTATTACTTGAGTCGTGGAATGAATATTAATGACTTTGGTCCTAATTTATCATTCTTCTTCTCCAATGGTATTGACCCTGAATATGCTGTAATAGGAAGAGTCGCACGTAAGATTTGGGCAAAAGCGATGAAGCTAAAGTATGGTGCGGATGAACGCAGCCAGATGCTAAAATACCACATACAAACCAGTGGTAGAAGTTTACATGCGCAAGAGATAGATTTTAATGATATACGTACTACGCTACAGGCACTTTATGCGATATATGATAATTGTAACTCACTGCATACCAATGCCTATGATGAAGCAATTACAACTCCTACAGAAGAAAGTGTGAGACGTGCAGTAGCCATTCAGTTGATTATAAATAAGGAATTGGGATTAGCTAAGAACGAGAATCCAATGCAAGGCTCATTTATCACGGAAGAATTAACTGAGCTAGTAGAAGAAGCTGTTTTAGCAGAATTTGATAAAATTACGGAAAGAGGCGGAGTACTTGGTGCCATGGAAACAATGTATCAACGCTCCAAAATTCAGGAAGAAAGCCTTTATTACGAAACGTTGAAACACAATGGAGATTTTCCGATTATAGGGGTAAACACTTTCTTAAGCAGCAAAGGTTCGCCTACGGTGTTACCTAAAGAAGTGATTCGAGCAACAGAGGACGAGAAGCAATTTCAAATTAATACACTAACCAGTTTAAATACCCGTTATGCTAATGAAGCAGAACAAATACTCGCTGAGATACAGCATGTGGCACTGCAAAATGGTAATGTTTTTGATGCTTTGATGGAAGCGTGTAAAGTGTGCTCATTAGGTCAAATAACCAATGCCTTATTTGAAGTAGGAGGGCAGTATAGACGTAATATGTAGGAAGAAACTATTTATTGCTAAATCAACCTTTCAAGTTAGTACGTAGTAGTTACATCCTCATCTATAACTAAGATGAAGTCTGCTTTTCCTATGTGCTCGGCATTTAGTTTTGTAATGTCGGCTTGGGTTACTGTAGAGATGGTAGAATAGTTTAATGTGGGGAATTGTCGTTTAAGATACCAACCTATGCCTTCATAGTAATCTGAGTGGAAGGCACCGTTATAATGAATAAATAGCTTTCCTGTTTTATAGTTTTTTAAGATAAAATGAGCCATGGTTGCATCTTTGCTAGCCTGGGCCTTGACAAGGGAAGGCGTACCATGTTCACCCATCATTTCTAAAATGCTTTTATAGGTTGGGAGTTCTGCATCAAAAGCAATTGGCAACGGGGCAATATACGATTTTTCAATAGCTGGCAGTGTATCTAGCGCTTCAAACCCTCCTTTATTAACCAATCGAGCGTATCTCCTTGGGATATTTGTTGCTATAAATTCGAGCTTATTTTGTTTAGCGTAATTTACTAAGGGTGCGTAATCTGTTGTATAATTGGGCCAAAGACGTGCTAAGGTGTCTAAGCCTTTTTGGTCGATAGAATCTGACAGGTAAAGATTGACGGCGTTTTGATCATCTGCTTCTAGCATTTCTGCACCGAGTTGTAGCGCTCTTTTCGAGGCTAATTCTTTCGTTACTTCTACTTGTAACCAATGAGCCAAAGCGCTGTTATGGAGTTCTCCAAAAAGTATAATATCTTGTTTGGCCAGTGTCGCCATCATTTTTGAATAGCTTACTTCTTTTCCTTTTTCATTGTAAATTGTATAGGGAGAAAGGTTTTGAGCTTGCAACGAAACTACTGTCGACATCAAAAGCAAAAGAATTAACGTTTTTTTCATTTAGCAGCGAAGTTAAGCTGAATTAGATATTCTATCATTGCACTTTATGAAATTGATTAGAATATCAACACTGCTTTTCTTTTTATGTGCGGCAGTTCAATTATGGGCTTGGGGACAAACTGGGCATCGGGTAGTAGGCTATGTAGCTCAACAACATCTTAGTGCCAAAGCAAGTAAGCAGGTTAACCAAGTCCTTACAAAATTTTCGCTTGAAATGAGTGGGAACTATATGGACTTTTTAAGATCAGACACCAATTATAGATTTATGAATTCGTGGCATTATGTAAGTATTCCTGACGGAATGCGCTATGAAGATATTATCCCAAATCCAAAAGGAGATGTGATTAGCATCATAGAGCAGTTGATTGTGGAATTGCGGACGAAACAATTTAAACTAGTGAAAGATGAAGAATTTGCAATAATGGCGTTGGTACATTTGGTAGGTGATTTACATCAGCCTTTGCATGTAGGGTTAGCAGAAGATAAGGGAGGAAATGATATAAAAGTGAAATGGTTTGGCGAAGCCGCGAATCTACATCACGTATGGGATAGTGAAATAATAGATCATGAGCAATTAAGCTATGTGGAGTGGGGTAAGCATGTAAATAGAAATATAGAAAAATGGCAAGTGAAAGCTTGGCAAAGTTCTACCGTTAGAGATTGGGCTCAAGAAAGCCAAGACTTACGAAAAGCATGTTATGACTTTGGTGATAATGTAAATCTGAAATATGAATACTCGTTTAGGCATTTAAAAACGGTAGAGATAAGACTTGAGCAAGCAGGGGTAAGGTTAGCTGGCTTATTGAATAGTATATACGATTAAAAAAAAGAATAAAGTAGTAGCTTTTTTTAAGTGAGTGACATTAATTAATTGTGGTTTAGTTGGTTTTTTTTCTTTTAGTTTGAATTTGTAAAAAAAATATGACACGAATAGTATTGTTTTTTTGTATTGGATACACTCTAAATGCTTTCTCTCAAAAAGATCTCCCCACGACAGACAGCAACGCTAAATATTATCTCGATGATGGCAAGAACACAGATGCAGATGCCGATTTTAGAATTGCAGCGACTTCTTTAATTACGGGTTTTCTGGATTTAGCATACGAGCAAAGAATCAATCATACTTATTCGGTAGAACTGGGTGGAGGTTATCAGTTTAATAAAGGTGTCGATGTGTTTAAGTTAGTTGATGACGGCGTAGTGTCGTTGTCTTTCCCATCTGACGAAGAACTTACCAAGGGTATGGGTTTTTCGCTAACGGCCAAAAGGTATGGTGGTGAAGAGGCTATTTCACAGATGACGTTTCAAGCATTAACCTATAGAAATAGGACCAGTACTTTCGAAACATATAAATACAATGCACAAGATATCTTTTACACTTTAGGATGGAAATACCTATTAAGCAATAGCATCAGTGCGCAAGCAGGCTTTAACGCAGGACTGCGATTATCTAAATATGCTCATACGGGAACTGCAAGAATTAAGGATGTGAAAAAAACCGGATTTTATGGAGGCTTCTCAGCGGGCTTTGGCTGTTATATTAAGTATTAAGAAATGAAAAAAATGAATTTTTCTAAAATAAGTATACTGCTATTCTTAATTATAGTCTGTACTAATACTAGTTTAGCTCAAGGCCAGATAAATGTACAAGAAAGGCATGGTGATCTTTTTGAGCAAGAGGGAAGAGGTTTTATTGATGTTGTAGAACTGCCAAACGGAGGGTATATGTCTCTTAGCACTGGCAGTGCCGGTGGCGCTTTCTCGCTTGGAAACATAATCCGCTTTGTACAGTATAAAGCACTGCATTATGTTCAGGTATATGATAAAAATCTTAATCTCGTTGAACAGAAACAATTAGATTTAGATCACTTAGGCAAGAATTTAGCATTTGAAAAATTAGTGAAATTCCAAAATGAATTTTATGTATTTTCAACTTTTGTAAATGAAAAGAACAAGAAAAAGTACTTATTTTATTCGAAGTTTGATATGGATAAAAGGGCACTTGAAGGCAGTTTTATTAAAGTAGCTGAAGTAAAAGATCCTGCGGCAAAGACGGGGTATTCTGAGTCGAGTTTTGATATAACACTCTCCAAAGACGAAAAATACATGGTTGTTTTTGGAAAAGATGCAGAGTTAATTAAAAAGGAACGAAAAAGTTTCTTTGGTAAGAGTAGCAAGCAGAGTAAAATTGGAACACACGATTTTAACTTCACCTTTTGGGTGTTGGATAAGGATTTTGAAATTATCAATTATGAAAAAAATTATGCCGTAACGCTAAAGGAATCGTCGGATAAGTTCTATGTGCGTGACTTCGCTGTTGATGACAAAGGAGCTATTTATATCTTGGGTAAAAATGATGTGGTAGATGAACTGACACGTGCAGAAGTAAAATCCAACAAACGTGCTACTTGGGTTGATATCAATAAATCAGCATTTGTCTTGGAAAAAATAAATCCAGATGGGAAGACAGAGCAATATATTACCTCAGAAAATGACTTACTTGTAGATATGAATATCCTTTTTGATAAAAAAGGGCATATAAATTTAGTTGGACTAAATGGTGAACAAGTATATGCTAAATTAGCTACTACGGGTGTGAGTAGAATTGTTTTAGACAACGATAATTTAGATGAGATTAGTAATGTTAATGACAATTTTACGGAGGACGTACTCGAACATGTAAATGATATCATGGAATCGGAAAAGTCAATAGATAACATGAGAAATGAAAATAGGAAGAGTAGGATTCAGAAGAAAACGGATAAAAAGTTAGCTAAAATGACTCCAGAGGAGAAGGCTTATTTTGATATTAAAAAACGTGCAGCGTTAAATGTGAACAGCATTGCTTTTAGTGGTTTGGATGAAAATGGTGATGCCATGATAGTTCTAGAGGAACAGCATTTGGAAATAGTTACAAGCAGCTACACGGATGCAAATGGTCGTACAACTACAACTACAACCTACTATTATCATTATGATGATCTTATTTTTACGAAGTTTATAGGTGACGATGTAGTACAGAACTATTACAAAAAGAGTTTTGTATCGATTAATTCACCGTTGCAAAAAAGTATGGATGTTTCGTTGAAAGACGGGGAATTGACCGTGATGACACAAGGTCATATCGTAAAAAGTGATGGTGATTTGAGTAAGGTTCGAGACGCTGAGTTAAAAGCGTTTAGCAGAAGTGAAAAAATACCTGGAATGAAACGTAAATATTTTACGTACCGCAAAACGGTAAACGAAGACACTATTTTAGCACCAGCTCAAAACGGTAAAAAGGTAGTTTGGTATAAGATAACAGTAGATTAAGATTACAAATTCCTTATTGTACTTCATCGAGTCACAAAAAGCAACAGCATTAATTGATCTAGAGGTGTCTTTCTCAGGTGTATTAATCTGAATTGAGATTTGTTTAATTTCGAGGGGAGTGCGGAAGAGTTACTCTAATCCAATATATAATTGAACCCCCAAGTGCCAAGCAATAGATGATGAGTTTTAATTTTCGTGCTTGGGTCAATGCACGTGAAGATTAACCGCCAACAATGCAACACCTAATCCAATTAAGATGGCAACGAGTTTATATCTGCCGTAGGTGTGGCTTTCGTTGTTCTCAAATAGGATTGTAGTGCTGATATGCAAGAAAACACCGATAACCAGGCCGATAAGTCCACTCAAGATGTCCTGATAATTGGTTAATGACGATCCTACAAGCATTCCTAGGGGCACCATAGCTGCGTAAATAGCAATCCATATATAATTTGAGTTGCTTTTAGAAAATACGCTTTTAAGCACTACTGCAAGAGCAAATGCGGCAGGTAGTTCATGTAATCCTATGGCGAAAACCATATTATTCTGAATGGCTTCTGAAAAAGCACCACCACCAAGACCTAATCCTTCAATGAATGCGTGAAGACTTAATGCAATAAACACAGAATAAGGAAATCCTTTTTTAAATTCATGAAAATGAAGATGTCCATGTTCTATCCCTTTGGTGAAAAAATCTAGTATTATCTGTAAAAAAAATCCTGCCAAGATGAAGTAACCTGCTTTGTGTCCCGCTTTCTCGTATACTTCAGGGATTAGGTTAAGAATTGTTATGCTAATTAGGAATGCCCCACTAAAAGCAAGAAAAAGTTTAAGTTGTCTTGTTTTTTCCGATTGTATTAATAAACCGACAACGCCTCCAATGAAAGGAAAGAAAAACAATAAAAAAAGCCACCAAAATTGCATCTCTGCAAATTTAGCTAAGCAAATTTAGTTTTAAGAAAATATTAATGTATTGTTTTGCAATGATAGGTTTTACCGTTTTAGGGTATGAAAAAGTGAGAGGTTTATTTAATTTCCCATGAAATAATAAATAAAAAAGCCTCCAAGATAATCCTAGGAGGCTTTTAAAATTTTCTAAGACTTCTTAGTTTACTTTGTCAGAAAGTCCTGATCCAGCTTTGAATTTAACTACTTTTTTAGCAGCTATTTTGATTTCTTTACCAGTTCTTGGGTTTCTACCAGTTCTTGCAGCTCTTTCATTTACTGAAAAAGTTCCAAAACCTACAAGGATTAGTTTTTCGCCACCTTTAAGTGCAGCAGAAGTTGAATCCATAAATGCGTCTAAGGCCTCACCAGCTTGTGATTTTGTGATGCCAGCTTTATCAGCCATAGCTGATATTAAATCTGATTTGTTCATAAGGTTATTTTTTTTAGTACTTTGTAAATTAAAGTCCAATGTTAAGGTGAGAAGCCGCATGAATACAAGGACTGTTACCTATTTGTTGATAATTTCAAAATATTTGCCATTTTTCCAATGCTAAACCCACTATTTGTAGGTATCTTGAGCTGTGAAAGCTCATAAAAAGGCAATCTTTGATCAAAAAGGGCTTTTAGTTGAGCTTCTGTTTTACCTTGAAGAGTGGGTCTGTTTTTTAATTCTTTAATTCGACTGTATAGCTCATTCCATGGTAGCTCCAAGTAGAGCAATGTGCCGCTTTGTAATATGGCTATGTGATTTTGCTTTGCAGATAATGTACCACCTCCAAGCGCAATTATTCCATCAGAAAGTAAGTTGATAGATTCTAGTAATGTTTGTCGCTCAATATCTCTAAACGCATCCTCTCCATTTATTTCAAAATAGCTTGAAATACGTTGATTTATTTTAACCTCAATGGCTTCATCTAAATCAATAAACGGTAGGTTTGTGCGTGATGCCAATTCTCTGCCTATGGTAGTTTTACCCACTCCTGTAAATCCTGTAATGAAGTAAAGCATTAACTTAATTGAATTCTAGGGTCTAATTTTACGTAGATTAGATCTACAATAATGTTAATAACGATAAACAACATGGCTATAAATAAAATACTTCCCATCACAACGGGTAGATCATTCATTTCTAAAGCATCAATCGTTAGTTTACCTAAGCCCCGCCAGTTAAATATATATTCTACAAAAAAGGCGCCTGCCAATAATGATGCAAACCATCCTGAAATGGCGGTAATAACTGGGTTTAATGCATTAGGCAGCGCGTGTTTAGTAAGGATTTCTCTCGCAGTTAATCCCTTAGATTTGGCTGTTTTTATAAAATCTTTATTTAACGTTTCTAGCATTGAACTTCGGGTTAGCAATGTAAATATTGATAAAGGTCTAACGCCTAACGCGATTGCGGGCAAGATTAAGTTTTTCCATTGGTAAAACTCGCCGGTAAACGGGTCTATATCTATCCAACTTCCTGACATATTAAGACCGGTAATATCGTGCAACACATATCCGAAAAACCAAGCAAGAATTATTGCTGAAAAAAATGAAGGTACTGATATCCCTAATGTGCTGATAAATACAATACTTTGATCTAGCCATGAATTTGCTTTTATGCCCGATAAAATACCTAGGGTGATGCCTACAAAAGCAGCGAAAATGATGGCAACTAGTGCGAGTACAAATGTTCCTTTAAAAGAGTTCACAATTAAGGTAGATGTCTTTTCTCGATTTTGGAAGCTGCGTCTTAAAAACGGTTTTTTAAACGCTATAAATGATGACCCAAGGTTAAGTGTGAGATTAGCGTCGTATTTTTGGCTAAGTTCATGTAATGTGGTACCGACATGATATGAAACGGGAGAGAGATCGTTTAAAAAAAGCAGATACTGGGTAAAAAGTGGCTTGTCTAAACCAAATTCTCGTTTTATGGCTTCTTGTGTTTCTGCATCTGTTCGTTGACCTACAGCCATTTTTTCAGGGCTAGGAAAAGAAAAACTAAATAAAAAGAAGACAACCGTAACAACACTAAAAAGTATAAAAATACCGTTGGTTATTCTTTTTAATAGGAAAGTAATCATTTATTGAGCTGTTTCAAGAATCGCTTAGTAGAAGGAAGTCGTGTAGACGGCCAAATATTGTGTACCATGTTATCCTTAAATAATAACAAACCGGGGTTAGAACGTATAATGGACTTAAGGTTGGTCTTATCCCCGTAATAAAAGGTCATATCCAATTGATGCTCGTGTCTAAATACTTCTACATCTTCTTTGCTACTAGCGGTGAGCGGATATACGGATATCTTTTGTTTTTTACATATAATCAAAATATCTCGAAGCTCCTCCATAGTTTGAGTATTTGCGGTTTCAACTTCGCTAATGACTAAAAGTACTTTGAAACCGGTATCTGCAAAAAATACATCAATATAGTCATTGTTACGTCCTTCATCCATCATCTTAAAGTCGTAAATTTCAGGTTCGTAACCTTTGCTTACCAGCTTATCTATTCGATCTACAAAAACATAACCTTCCGCTTTTAAATCTCTATTACCTATTTCTTCGATGGTAAATTCTTTCGTTTTACTGTTTTTTGAATACAAGAAAACATTTGTGTAGATATCTGTGGGAGCTCCGTCAGGTATAGTTACCATTTTTTCAATATCGTTACCTACTTTAAATTTTAAAAAATTTTTGACAGGAAGATAGTGGTAGCAATATGCAGCAAAACCAGCTGATAATAAGGTAAAAACAGTGAGTAGCCGAGCGGCAAATGGATTGCTAAAAATAGCTTTCACATACTTTAAACCGAATAAAATAATGAGTATGGCAATAGAAATTACTATATCTTTATTAAAACTCTGCCAAGGTGTTAGTTTAATAGCATCTCCAAAGCATCCGCAATCAGTAACTTTTTTATAGATGGCACTATACCCTGTTAAGAAGGTGAAAAAAGCCATCAGAAGTACCAGTAATCCAATAGTGAGTTTTGGTGCCCAACCAATAAGAAGGGATACCCCCAAGATTATTTCAAATGCACAGAGGAAAATGGCGATGCTTACAGCGTAGGTTCTAAGGTTTTGTAAAAAATTCACAATCCATGAATTTGTAACTAAGTAGTCAGACAAGTCGATTGTTTTTGTTTGCACATTTCCTTCGAACGAGTTAAAAACAAAAGTTTGCTCTCCGATATCTTTATGGTTGACAGCATAACGTACACTTACTTTAAGTAGCAATGTATTGCTGTCTTCTGCATTGAGCGATGAGGTGTATAACTCTTGGCTCCCCCAATGAATATAAGCATCGCTGAAATATACACTGTCATTCAAATTCTCGCCTAAGGGCACGGCCTTCCATGGATTATTTCTAGCACTTAATGTTATAATTGGGCTGCTAGCTTGAATTGCTTTGTTGATCGAATTGATGCCGTCAGGTGTGGTAATAGAAATGGTTAAGCTGTCTTGCTTTGCTTCTAAGTCAGCCGAAAAAACAGAAAAATACTCGTCTAATTTGATACTGAAGCCGGTTGGGTCATTTGCCTTTATGAAGCCTGAGAAAATAAACAGTAGACCAACCAGGACACGTAAAACGTTAACTAAATATTTCATTTATTGTAAAAATTGTTAATTCTAATCAAGGCAAAAACGGCGTAGTTTAACATATCGCTAAAGTTAGCATCAATACCCTCAGAGATTAGGGTTTTACCCCCTTTATCCTCTATTTGCTTCGTGCGTAAAATTTTCATCAATATCAGGTCGGTGTAGGTGCTTACGCGCATGTCTCGCCATGCTTCCCCGTAATCATGGTTTTTAGTAACCATAAGTTCTTTGCATAGGCTGGCTTTTAAATCATAAAGTTTTAAAACCGCGTTTGGATCCATTTCCATATCATCGCCATCTTTTAATTCTAGTTGAATAAGTGCGATGATGCAGTAGTTTACAATACCTATAAACTCACTTTCTATACTTTCACCTACTTTATTTTCTTTCTTATCCTCAATACTTCTTATGCGTTGAGCTTTAATAAAGATTTGATCTGTAATAGAAATGGGCCTCAGAATACGCCAAGCTGTTCCATAGTCGTGGGTTTTTTTGCTAAAAATTTCCCGGCACTTTGCAATGGAATAGTCAAATAGTATAGGTGTATCTTTACTCAAAATGAATTTAATTTGTTGCGAAGATAATTTTCCAAACCATACTAATGAAAAGAAGCATCCACATAAAAGGCACAGTATTGGATTTAAGTGGGCCCGTGGTCATGGGAATCTTAAATGTAACTCCCGATTCTTTCTCGGATGGTGGCAAATATGATACAGTGGATACGGCCTTTTTACAAGCTCATAAAATGATAAATGATGGTGCCGGAATCATTGATGTGGGCGGATATAGCTCAAAACCGGGAGCGGCAGATGTGAGTGAGCAGGAAGAATTAGATCGCGTTATTCCTATTATACAAAAGCTGACAAGTATAGTTGATATTCCTATTTCTATTGATACGTTTAGGAGCAAAGTAGCGATTGCAGCGGTGCAAGCTGGAGCTTGTGTAGTAAATGACATAAGTGCAGGCGATGATGATGAGGATATGATTCCAAGTGTTGCCGCACTTGGAGTTCCTTATATCATGATGCACAAGCAAGGTAAGTCAAAAACCATGCAGAATAATCCGCAGTACATAGATGTAGTGCAAGATGTTTTTGATTATTTATTGGCTAAAAAAGAAGCATGTCGTACGGCGGGAATAAATGATCTTCTAATCGATCCAGGTTTTGGTTTTGGCAAAACAATAGAACATAACTATGCATTATTGAAACAATTGATGGTTTTTAACAGCTTAGAATTACCCTTAATGGTTGGATTATCCAGAAAATCTATGATTTATAATTTTTTGGGAACTGATGCACATAATGCGCTAAATGGCACCTCGTTTTTGCATTCTTTCGCACTCCAAAACGGCGCAAACTTGCTTAGAGTGCATGATGTAAAAGAAGCTGTGGAATGTGTTAAGTTGTTTAAAAAGATGCGTGACTAAAGGATATTATTTTTTAAAGCGCACTTAGAATTCTTTTGTAATAAGCGTTCATTGGTCAGAAATACACCGGTTTTCCACATGTTTAAATGTTAAATCTAAGATAACAATCACATAACATTGCCCCCGCAACATTGCACTACAAAATTCAAAGCAAAACAATTAAAATTTAAAAATTCAATCCAATGAAAAACATTTCAAAAATCTTATTTCTAATGATGCTTGCAGTAGCTGCTGCATCTTTTGTAGGTTGCAAAGATTGTGACGAGTCTGATCCATCAAGTGATTGTTACGTTCAGCCACCAGTTGCCGAGCTAGAGCATTCTGGTGCTATAACTACCAAAACAACATGGGCTGCAAATACAATTCATTTTATTAAAGGAAGAGTTTGGGTAGAAAGTGGTGCTACGCTTACTATAGAAAAAGGTGCTATCGTTAAAGGTAGAACTGGAACAGAAGCAAATGCATCTGCACTTATCATTGCTAGAGGTGGTAAACTAATGGCAGAAGGTACAGCTGATATGCCTATTATCTTTACTTCAGAGTTAGATAACATCTCTCTTGGTCAAAAAACGGGTACAAATCTTACTGGAAACGACAGAGAAAAATGGGGAGGTCTTATCATCTTGGGCAACGCTAAAATTTCTGCTGAAAAAGGAGATATCTCCGCACAAATAGAAGGTATACCAGCAACTGCTAGTTATGGTGCTTTTGGTGGAGATAACGATGCTGATAACTCTGGTGTGTTAACTTATGTATCTATACGTCATGGTGGTGCTCTTATTGGAGAAGGTAACGAGATTAATGGTCTTACACTTGGTGGTGTAGGTTCTGGTACAGTAATTAACCACATTGAAGTAGTTGCTACTTTAGACGACGGTATTGAGTTTTTTGGAGGATCTGTTAACGTACAAAACGCATTGGTATACAACCATGGTGACGACGGAATTGATATCGATTTCAACTATAGTGGTACTGTAAATAACTTTATAGTAATGCATGGTGGCGACACTGACGAAGGATTAGAAATAGATGGTCCAGAGGGTGTTACTTACACAACAGGTTTGTTCACCTTAAAAAATGGTACGATAATCTCAACAGATGGTTTTGGTTCTGCAGCGGATGTGAAATCTAAAGCTCAAGGTACTATCGAAAACTGTTCTGTTACGGGTTATGCAGGTAAATATTTTAAATTAAGAGCAAGCTTTGCAGATACTTCTAGTTGTACTTCTAAGTCTGATGCTTATTCATACTTCATCGCTGCTACGCCAAAATTGATTATTAAAAACAATGACTTTGGTTCTTCTAGCTTAACTGCGATGGCTTCTGGCTACACAGCTTCATGTGTATCTTGTGGATGTTTTGATTCTGCAAAAGAAACAGCTCTTGACGCTTTAATGGCTACTTCTGGAAATGCACTTAACACAGCTTCTACTAAAGGTGCTAACAAGTCTGAGTTTACTGGATGGTCTTGGGCATCAGTAAACAATAAATTATAATCGTACGAAACACTTTAATTATTATACTATAATGATGCCTACTGCGCAAAGCAGTAGGCATTTTATGCTTAAAAAAAACACAATGAAACAAACCCTTAATACCTTTTTATTAATTCTAATAGCAAATTTTACATTTGCGCAAAATGGCACTCTAAGAGGCAAAATCTATGATGATGCGACCAATGAAATTTGTGTAGGCGCTATCGTGAAAGCGATAGGCGTAAACGGTGGTACTATATCAGATTTTGAAGGAACATATGCATTTACATTACCTCCAGGAACCTATACGCTAAGTTTTAAATACATCGGTTTGCCAGAATATAAAGAGTATAATGTGATTATTCTTGCGGATAAAGTAACTGTAAGAGACGTAAGAATAGTAGGAGAGGTAGAAAGTGTACTTACCAAGGGACCAATTTTGGTATCTGGGGTACGTAAAACAAATACGGATGCTGCTATTCTAGCAGAGAAGAAAAATTCAATAAATGCAGTTGACGGTGTTTCGGCAGAAGCGTCAAAACGTGCTGGCGATAGCGATGCCGGTCAAGCTGTAGCTCGTGTAACGGGTATTAGTGTGCAAGGAGGAAAGCACGTTTTTGTGCGAGGTTTAGGAGATAGATACACCAAAACCATCCTTAACGGTATGATTATTCCTGGTTTAGACCCGGATAAAAATGCTGTTCAAATGGATATTTTTCCAACCAATGTGTTAGATAACATAATGGTTTACAAGACATTTACTCCAGATTTGCCTGGAGATTTTGCAGGAGGTTTGGTAGATATTTCTACAAAAGCATTCCCGAGTAAAAAAACAAGATCATTCTCTGCCAGCGTAGGTTATAATCCTACCATGCACTTAAATAAAGAGTATATTACCTACAAAGGTAGTTCAACAGATTTTTTAGCGTTTGATAATGGAGATCGTGCGTTGCCCATCAGCCGTTCTTTAGACTTAACCAAAAATCAATACGATCCCACTGCTAATAATCCTGAACTGACAACTATAACAAAAAAATTTAGCAATAATTTAGCTACCGAGCGAAAATTAAATGCACCCAATACTTCCCTCTCTTTCAGTCAAGGGGATCAATTCAATAAAAAAAATGGGAATACGCTTGGGTATAACTTAGCCTTGAATTACAGCTTGCAAACAGAATATTACGAGGAAGCCATTTTTAGCTCATATGTAAAACCTCAGGAAATTGTACAAAACGAATTATTGCGCGATGTAGATCTAAAAGGAAACATGGGCAATAGCACTGCGGCTTGGAGTATTTTAGCGGGTGGTGCATATAAAAAAGGAAATAGTAAATACTCGCTTAGTGGGTTTAGAACTCAAAATGCAGAATCTCGAGCGGCCTTTTTAAGACAAGAGGATTACAGAGAAAATCCGAATGTGCAATTCAGAAGTAACTTGGAATATACCCAACGAAGTGTAACTAATTTTATGCTGAGTGGTAAGCACGTTTTAGATAGTGGGAAATGGCAACTAGATTGGAAACTTTCTCCAACTTTCAGCTCTATAGACGAACCTGATATGCGTTTAACCGCTTTTGAGCTAACAGATGATGCCAATCCTAAATATGCCATAAATGAAGCAGTGGGAGCGGGAATTACACGTTCGTATAGAAATTTACAAGAACAAAATTACAATGCCAGAATCGATCTTGAAAAAACCATAAAGATTACGCCAAAGCGCGTGGCTAAACTTAAATTTGGATTACTTGAAACATACAAAGCGAGAGACTACAGCATCCTAGATTACCGTATCAGAATTCAGTCGGAGGGTAAATTTTCTTGGACTGGAGATCCTAATGAAATTTTGGCAGCTGAAAATATCTGGACACCAACTCCTTTAGGTGTCGAAGACAGTGGATCCTACATAAATGGACAACGTCAGCTCTCTAACACCTATAGCGCTACTCAAAATGTAGCTGCTGCCTATATCATGCATGAATATCCATTCTCAGAAAGATTGAATATGATTTATGGCGCTCGTTTGGAGCAAACTAGAAATCATTATACAGGTCAAAATCAAGATGGAGTAAGATTAAGAGATTCGTTGTTACTGAATAAAACAAGTATTCTTCCATCAGTAAATTTGATTTATAAGGTAACACCAAAAACCAATGCACGTTTTACGTATGCCAGAACGGTAGCGCGTCCCTCTTTCAAAGAAATATCTAATGCAGAAATAGTCGATCGAATCTCTGGACGTACGTTCTTAGGGAATGATACTCTTACGCAAACCTCTATCGATAATCTTGATTTGAGATACGAGTCATTCTTGCAAGGAGGACAATTACTTTCAGTAAGTCCTTTCTATAAACGGTTTACAGATCCGATAGAATTGGTAGCTTACAACAGTCAAAACCCGAATAACTTTCAACCTAGAAATGTGGGAACGGCTAATGTATACGGTGTGGAGCTAGAAGCTAAATTATTGTTAGATAAATTGAGTGATACCAATGCAATAACTACTTTTGGTACTAATGTTACCCTAGTGAAATCAAGTGTAGAAATGACGGTTGCAGAAAGACTAGGTAGAATATCAGCAGCAAGAGTAGGAGAGGTGATAGGAACTAATAGAGACATGGTAGGTCAATCGCCATATATCGTAAATGCCTATATCAACTACACTAATCTTAAAAGCAAGTGGGATGCTACATTTACCTACAATGTTCAAGGGCCGAGATTAACTGTAGTAGGTGTTGCTCGTAATCCTGATGTATATGAAATGCCATTTCATAGTCTTAACTTTAAGGCAAGTAAAGCTAGTGGCAAAAATGACCAGTGGAAGTGGAGTCTTACTGCTAATAATATTATGGGCGGTGAGCGCTATTTTGAATATGTATCTTATGGCGCAGAAAATCAATTATTCTCGTCACTTAAACCCATGAGAACCTTCACCATAGGGGTAAGTTACACCTTGTAATATTGTTAAATCATAAGAAAAAAGGTCGCCTTAGAGCGACCTTTTTTTTGGTTAAAAAACACGACAGACTGTTTTTATATACGACGTTTGCTTTCATTTTTTTTCCTTGTTTCCAGCCAAAAGTGCCATGTTTGGTTGAATCACTAAATCCGCTGATCGAGAATGAAGTGTAACTATTTATTTCGTAAAAAGTTGACCATGAGGAAGTCTAAGATTTTCAAATAAAACTGTTTACAATTTAGTAAAATACTGGAAAGCTTTAGTTGTCTATTCCTTATCTATATAGTAATTCACATTTTTTACTTACATAACTTCATATGTACTCATTTGCACGGTAACATAAATATTAATTATATGCACTTAAAAAAATTACCTATTATTTTATGCTTGCTAGGATTTTTAACTAGTAAAGCTCAGATTAAATTTAATCCAGAAATTAAAGTGGATCACCTGACTGACACTTTAATGTATCCTGGAGGACCTCTTAAGTACCAAATTCTTTTTAAGGGCGGTTTTGATCAAGTTCAAACAGCGGCTACTTATGGAAATCCTGCAGGAACAGCAATTAGTAAATCTTGGAATGATTTTATTGGTTTTACGCCGGATGCATCAGGTGAAAGTCTTGGATGGATATCTGTAAACCACGAAATGGTTGTAGCCGATGATAAGATTGGTGATGGTGGAGGAATGACTGTTTTTCGAGTAAAACGAGATCCTAATACAGATACACTTATTTTGGTTGATCAAACCTTGGAAGATGGAAGAACTGGGACTTACTTCAATGTAGATTTTGTAAATAATACAGGAGAAACGGGGATGAATTGTGGTGGTATTACATCGCAGGCAGATGGAAGAATATGGACTGCGGAAGAATGGTGGAGATACAGCAATGATGATTTAGCGGATAGAGACAAAAGTGATTTTATCATAGGCCAAGGTACTGTGAATGGACAATCTGCACCTGCAGGTTTTCCTGGTTTCAACGGAGAAAAAATTCAGAAATATCAGAATCAAAATTACATGACAGAGATTGATCCCCGACAAGCAAAGGCAATTCGTAAGCAATATAACTGGGGTCGTCAAGCGTTCGAAGGCGGTGTAATATTAGAAGATAATAAAACAGTATACCTCGGAGTGGACAACACACCTGGATTTTTCTCTAAATTTATTGCTGACGTACCTGGGGATTTTACAAAAGGTAAAACATACGTGTATCGCCACAATGATGATCAATTGAGATTAAATCATTTCTCAACTGCTACAGGTACTTTTGCAGAGATATCTGCATTTGATGAGGTAAACAATAGAATATATTCAACTAGCTCAAATCCTTATGGAGTTAGTGTATTTAGTTTTAATGAAGGTATCGTGTCTAAAATTGGTTTTATAGACCTTACTAGTTACGGAGTAGCACCAAACTCAGTAGCTGTGTATAACGGTATTTTAGCAGTTGCTCAAGCAGATTCTATAAAAACGGATAAGGGTTCTATTTTATTTTATGATAAAGATTACAAATTATTAAATAAAATCACAGTGGGTGCATTACCTGACATGGTAACTTTTTCTCCTAACGGTAATTATGTGCTAGTAGCAAATGAAGGCGAACCAAATGATGATTACTCTATAGATCCAGAAGGCTCCATATCTGTAATTAATTTGGTAAATGGTATTGCAAATGCAACCGTTTCTACAGCTACATTCAGCGGAGTTTCTATACCTGCAGGAGTTCGAGTGTTTGGTAGATCCAAAGTCGTAGCATCTGATTTGTTTTTTTCTGAGTATGCTGAAGGAACTTCAAATAACAAGTACCTTGAAATTTATAATGGTACCAACTCTACAATTGACTTGACCTCTTATGCATTACCAAATGTTGGTAATGCTCCAACAGTTGCTGGGGAGTATGAATTTTGGAATTCATTTCCAGCAGGTGCTACCATTGGTGCCGGCAAAACGTATATAATTGCTCATCCTAGTGCAGACGCAAGTATATTGGCAAAAGCTAATCATACACTTGCTTTTTTAAGTAATGGAGATGACGGTTTTGCACTTGTTAAAGGTGGGACATGGAACGATGCAGATATGGATAATATCGTGGATGCAGGTGAAATGACTAACTTTACTAAATTGGATTGGATTGGAGATTTTAATGCTCAACCATCTGGTGGATGGGATGTAGCGGGAGTTACTGCTGCTACTAAAGATCATACGTTGGTAAGAAAATCAAATTTTTCAGGGAACTCCAATTGGGCTAATGCAGCTGGAACGAATGAAAATAACAGCGAATGGATTGTTAAATCTGTTGACGATTGGACAGGATTAGGAGCACACAGCCTTATTAATTATTCTTCTAAGGAGCAAGACATGGAACCTGAGTACATTGCAGTAAGTGCAGATAACTCAACCGCATACGTAACATGTCAAGAAAATAATGCAATTGCTGTTTTAGATATTGCATCGGCTAAAATAACTAAAGTATTAGACCTTGGAGTTAAAGACTTGAGTAATCCGGATTTTGCTTTAGATGCTTCTGATAAAGATGATTCTATTGGGTATTTAAGAAATTATGATAACGTTTTTAGCTATAATATGCCAGATGCAATTACCATTACCTCTATTAAAGGAGTTGAGTATTTAATTACTGCAAATGAAGGAGATTCTAGAGATTATGCAGGTTTTTCTGAAGAAAAGAGGGTAAAGGATGTAGTATTGGATGCTACTGCATTTCCGGAAGGAAGCGTTTTGAGAAAAGATGCTAATCTTGGTCGAATGAAAATAACCATTACCGCTGGCGATACAGATGGAGATGGTGATTTTGATAAGCTTTATGGTTATGGCGGTCGTTCTTTCTCTATTTGGGATACCGAAGGAAACCAAGTTTTTGATAGTAAAAATCAATTTACATCTATTTTGGCAACACAATTTCCTGGAAATTATCCGGCGGATAGAGACGATGATAAAGGTGCTGAACCTGAGTCTGTAACAGTAGGCGTTGTAGATGGAAAAACGTTTGCCTTTGTAGGCTTAGAAAGAAGTGCAGGCGTAATGGTGTATGACATTAGTGATCCAGCAAATGCAACTTTTGTACAGTATTATAACAAAAACGGAAATGATAGAAGTCCAGAAGGTCTTGTATTTATTGATCAGAATAAATCTGATAATGGTCAAGCTTATCTTATTTCAACCAATGAGTTTATTGAAGATAGTTATGATGGATCTGTGAGTGCATATTCTGTTACAGGTTTTGACAATAAAAAATGGCTTGAGGTCAATAATACCGATTTAAATAAGATGTTAAACTTTGATGTAGAAGCTATAAATATGGGTGCCACTATGTACAATAGGTTGGAGTGGTTAACTTACGATAAAGAGACTAAAGCTGTTTACATGACAGAAACAGGAAGAGATAATCCTGCTAGTGCATGGAAAGATGAAAATGCGTTAGGTGCTAAGCATGCTCCTCATCACATAGCGAGAGCATCATCTCAAGGAACAAATCCTAATTCAAGTGCTTACTGGGATTATTACGGAAGAGTCTTGAAGTACGATCCTTTAACCGAAGATGTTACGGTGCAAGTAGAGGGAGGTCCATATTTAGCATCTTCTCCAACTAAATCAAATTATCCTAAAAATCAACTGTCTAATCCTGATGGCTTGTCAACCATGGTAATAAATGGTAAAAGTTATTTGATAATTTGTGAAGACTTAAATGGTCAAACATATGGTAGAGTACCTGCAGGAGTCAATAATACAGCGTGTGAACTTTACATGCTTGACTTGGCAATACCCAATCCTACCACAGAAGACCTAGTAAGAATAGCAGTTAGTCCTTATGGAAGTGAAATTACTGGAGCATGCCCTACGCCTGATGGTAAAACACTTATGGTTAATGCACAGCACCCAAACTCAGCTAATCCATATCCATACAATTACTCATTAACTTTTGCACTTACTGGTTGGGATTTAGCAGAAAAAGTAGCAATCCATGAATTCGAAAGAAAGAATGCTACATTCAAGGTTTATCCTAACCCGTCAAATGGCATTGTTAATTTTGAAAAAGAAAGTTCAGTTGCAATTTATAGTGCGGCAGGAAAACTTATTGAAGAATTTTATAATGTTCTAAGTATAAATCTTTCTTCTTATTCTAAAGGTGTTTATTACATCCAAAATGAGGAGGGAGCAACCAAGAAACTTATTTTGAATTAGTCAATTCCTTTAAGTAAAAAAGTAATTTTTTATTCATTTGTTTTAAAGCCCCGTTTCTACGGGGCTTTATTTTATTATTCATTATCCCCATTTATAATATGAAAAAGCTTCTTTTAGCAGTTGCACTATGTTTTATTTTTTTAGCCTCTCGCTCAGTAGATGAAACAAATATTAATGTGAAAAATTTCTATCTAGATCAATTGAATCAAATAGAATGCAACATTCTGTTACTTAAACAATCCGTTATCAGTAAGGATAAAAAAGGTATTAATTCTAATTACAAAAAGTTAAGACATCATTTTAAGCAAATCGAATTTCTTATTGCATACAGTGACCGGGAGTTTTACTTGAAATGTATTAATGGTGCTCCTCTTCCTAAATTAGAAAAGAAAGCTCCTGAAGTTCGTATAATATTACCTAGCGGATTTCAAGTTATTGATGAGTTAGTGGCTGATAAAAATTTTTTGGAAATTTTACCTCAATTAGATCAGTTAAGTAAAAATTTTAAAAGTTTACAGGAAGGAAGTACTAACCTAATATTTTCAGACGAATTTATCTTGACAGCTATTCATTATCAGCTCATAAGGGACTATACACTTGGCCTGACAGGCTTCGATACTCCAGGGACACTTTGTGCTTTGACAGATGTTCAGAATAGTATAAAAGGTATCCTTTTTATTTTGAGTCAAATGGATAATAATGTTCCAGAAAAATTGGTAACTACATTACAGAATGCACAGAAATTTGTTGAGCAAAATAGCGATTTCAATACGTTTGATCGCGCAAGATATTATAAAGAAATATGGCAGCCTAGCTTTGAAAGTTTAGTTTCTACTTACAATCTTATGGGAGTTGAAATGTCCTCTAGCACAAGGAATATGCCTTTGGAGATCAATTTTAATTCAACTCAACTTTTCGATACAGATTTGTTTAACATTCAAGCATTTATTGATTTTAATAAAGTAGATTATAATGAAAATTCAGTTTCTCTTGGAGAACGATTGTTTTTTGAAACAGGCTTATCAAGTAATGGTAAAATGGCTTGTGCTACTTGTCATAATCCTTCAATTGCCTTTACAGACGGGCTAGCCAAAAGCAAATCTTCAAATGGGGAGAGTACTGTATCTCGAAATGCTCCAACATTGCTCAATAGCGTTTTAGCAAAACGTTTTTTTTATGACTTACGCGCAGACAAGCTAAGTCTTCAATTTGAGCATGTAGTTTTTAGCGATGATGAGTTTAATACTACATTACTGGAGATATTTCAAAAGTTGGGAAATGATAATTCATACATCTTAGATTTTAAAAAGGCGTTTCCTGCTCATAATTCTAAACCTATTAATATTTATACTTTCAAAACAGCTTTATCATCTTATCTGGCGTCCCTAACAAAATTTGATTCGGAATTTGATAGTTATATGAAAGGCCAATCAGAATTAGACGCAAACGCTGTTGCTGGATATAATCTTTTTATGGGGAAAGCTGCATGTGGAACTTGTCATTTTGCGCCCACTTTTTCAGGATTGGTGCCTCCTTTTTATGACGACACAGAAAGCGAAGTACTCGGGGTGCCTGCAGATAAAATGTTTAAGAATATAGACTCTGATATGGGTAGATATTCTGACAAATTACCAAAAGAAAAGGTTGATTTTCACAAGTATTCGTTTAAAACAGTTACAGTTAGGCATAGCAAAGAAACCGGACCTTATATGCATAATGGTGTGTTTGATGCCCTAGAAGAAGTAATGACGTTCTATAATAACGGTGGTGGAGTAGGGCATGGTTTTGACTTAAAATATCAAACCTTGGGATCAGATAGTCTTCAATTATCCGAAATGGAACAGAAACAAATTATAGCATTCTTATCATCTTTAGATTAGATCATTAATATATTTATCACCTTAACGTAATAATTTCTTATCGCACGGATTACATAAACATAATCTTCTTGCAAGTGTAAGGTAACATGATGAAGAGATACTTGTAATCATGTTACGCGTATTAACTTATCTATTGTTTTTGAACTTCTTCCCGGTATTTCGCAAATGAAACGTCGTGCTTTAGAAGTGGCGGTTCTTTCTGATATTCATTTAGGCACCTATGGCTGTCGTGCAGACGAAGTATTGAATTACCTCAGGTCTATAAAGCCTAAAAAATTAATCTTGAACGGTGATATTGTGGACGGTTGGCAATTCAAAAAAAAGTACTGGCCAGCTAGCCACACTAAGGTATTAAAAGAAGTCCTTCACTTAGCTTCTAAAGGTTGTAAGGTATATTACTTGCCAGGTAATCATGATGAAGTGTTCCGTCGGTTTGTCGGTTATAAGCTGGGTAACATCAAGGTAGAAAATAAAGTGGTTTTAGATTTAGATGGCAAACTAGCGTGGTTTTTTCATGGGGACGTATTTGATGTAACTATGCAGCACAGTAGGTGGCTAACGCGCCTTGGGTCCGAAGGATATGATTTTCTTATATGGCTGAATTACCATGTGAATAGGTGGTTGGATTTTATGGGTAAAGAAAAAAAATCATTTTCTAAGCAAATAAAAAACGGGGTAAAAGGCGCAGTGAAATACATCAACCAGTTTGAAGATATGTGTGCAGATATTGCGATTCAGAAAAACTATGATTACGTCGTTTGCGGACATATTCATCAACCTGAAATACGTGAAATTATACGCAACAATAAATCAGTACTTTATCTCAATAGTGGAGACTGGATTGAAAACTTAACGGCATTAGAATATGATAAAGAGACGTGGGGTATTTATACCTACAAATCCACTGAATTTGGCGAGAGAATAAAAGAGGTGGATAAAAATGCCAAGGAAATGTTTGATGACATGTTGGTTGAGTTCCAATTAACTGCTCTCGATTAATGAAAGTTTTATATGGCATACAGTGTACGGGGAACGGTCATATAACTCGTTCCATCGATATGATAAATGAACTTAGAAAATATGTTCACGTGGATGTATTAACTAGTGGGTCTCATTCAGAAGTACAATTGCCGTTTGACGTTAAATTCAAACAAAAAGGACTTTCCTATTTTTTTGGAAAGAATGGTAGTATTGATGTATTGAGAACCATAAAGGATAATAATCCACTTAGGTTTTTAAAGGAAATAAAGGAAGTACCCACGCATTTGTACGATATGGTTATTTCCGATTTTGAACCATTAACAGCATGGAGCGCAAAACGCAATTGGGTTTACTCTGTCGCCTT
>CAMDBP010000020.1 GCA_945889315.1 Chitinophaga pinensis | reverse complement strand
TTTTATCTCAATATCTTCCGATGTTAGGGCATATTCTTGGCCATTTGCATGGATAGTTATAGATGATCCGTTTTCAAGTTTGCTAATTATGTCATTATCAAAGTGTGCTATTTGATCAGCGACTGTCTTCATATCTTTCCCTACTTTAGCGCCTAAAATCTTAAAGTTGGCTTTACATGATTTCTTGATAATACTAGAATTCTTATCTATAATCTCAATTTCTTTGATGTTTACCTCAGACTTGATTACCTCTTGTACTTTTTGAAGATTCTCTGCAAACTCATCACTTAAAGCGGGTATAATCGCTTTACTTAATGGTTGACGTACTTTGATACCTTCTAATTTTCGAATACGTAATATGAGAGAAGTGATTCGCTGAGATATTTCGATTTGTTTTTCTAATTCTTCATTTATCAGTGCCTTATCTGCAACCGGAAAATCTTGCAGGTGCACAGAATCATCTGTAAACATCAAATCTTGATACATATTGTCAGCATAAAAAGGACTAAAGCTACACATGAGCTTAGCGATGCTGGTTAAACAAGTATGCAACGTTTGGTAAGCAGCTATTTTGTCTTTGCTTAGCTCTCCTTTCCAAAAACGGCGACGATTAAGCCTAACGTACCAATTACTCAAATCATCAATTACAAAATTTTGAATTGCACGAGTTGCTTTGGTAGGCTCATAGTCATCCATAGCATCTGAAACAAGCTGTATTAATGAGTTCAACTTGGATAATATCCAGCGGTCTAATTCTTGTCTTTCTGGCAACGGCACTTCCGCATCTTTATTCGTAAAACCGTCTATATTGGCATATAGGGCATAGAATCCATAAGTGTTATGCAGGGTGCCAAAAAACTTACGCTGCGTTTCTGTAAGACCTTCTATGTCAAATTTTAAATTATCCCAAGGTGCAGAATTACTCAACATGTACCAACGTATTACATCAGCACCATAATTTTCTACTGCTTTAAACGGATCTATGGTGTTACCTAATCGCTTAGACATCTTATTCCCGTTTTTGTCTAACACAAGTCCATTTGCCATTACGTTTTTAAAGGCAACGGAGTCATTTAGCATTACAGATATGGCGTGCAGGGTAAAGAACCATCCACGTGTTTGATCTACGCCTTCGGCAATAAAATCAGCTGGATAATTGGTTCTGTCATCCACTTTTTCCTTGTTTTCAAACGGATAATGTAATTGTGCATAGGGCATTGCGCCAGAGTCAAACCAAACGTCAATAAGGTCTGTTTCGCGTTGCATCGGCTTACCCGTTTTAGAAACCAGTATCACGTCATCAATAAACGGTCTATGCAAATCAAAATCAGGGGTAATGGTATTGCTCGGCATAAAACCAGCATCTACAGCTTTTTCAACCGCTATTCTTAATTGTTCTATGGAGCCTATACAAATCTCTTCTTCCCCATCGGCAGTTCGCCAAATAGGTAATGGTGTTCCCCAATAGCGGCTTCGGCTTAAGTTCCAATCTACAAGATTTTCAAGCCAATTTCCAAATCTACCTTCTCCTGTGCTTGCAGGTTTCCAGTTGATGGTCTTATTCAGTTCTATGAGTCGTTCTTTTACGGCAGTAGTTTTAATAAACCAGCTTTCTAAAGGGTAGTAAAGTATTGGCTTATCAGTTCGCCAACAATGTGGATAGCTATGCTCATATTTTTCGACTTTAAACGCTTTATTTTCTGTTTTGAGCTTAATGGCAATTTTAACATCTGCAGTCATATATCCCTCTGCAGATTCATCTTCGTCTTTGTAATTTTTAACATACAAGCCTGAGAACTCTTCCATACCAGCCACAAATTTTCCGGTTTTGTCTACAAGCGTCAATGAACCTATGCCATTTTGTTTGGCGACGATATAATCGTCACTACCAAAACTAGGAGCAAGGTGCACTATACCCGTTCCATCTTCTGTAGTCACAAAATTAGCTCCGATTACTTCAAAGGCTCTTCCATCTTCTGGCTGATGGTAGGGCATAAGCTGCTCGTATTTCAATCCAACCAGATTACTGCCTTTTAGTTCCTTAACTATTTCAAAGGGAATTAGCTTATCGCCTTCAACATAATCTGCGAGGTTTAGTTCACTATTTTTATCAGAAAAATATTTTGAAATAAGCTTGGTAGCTAATATAACTGTTATTTTTTCAAACGTATACTGATTATACGTTTTAACTATAGAATAATCAATTTTAGGACCTACGCCTAAAGCCGTGTTACTGGGCAAAGTCCATGGTGTGGTTGTCCATGCAATGAAATAAGTGTTTCCCCAATTAAGGTCTAATCCCATGCTGGCAGGAGTACTCATTTGAAATTGAGCCACAACAGTGGTATCTTTTACGTCTTTGTAGGTGCCTGGTTGGTTGAGCTCATGTGAGCTTAGACCAGTACCCGCAGCAGGAGAGAAGGGCTGTATAGTATGTCCCTTATATAAAAATCCTTTTTGATGTAATCGCTGTAATAAGTTCCATACAGACTCAATGTACTCATTTTCATAAGTGATGTACGGATTATCGAGATCTACCCAATACCCTATTTTTTCGGTCAGGTCATCCCAAATATCCTTAAACTGCAAGACATCTGCTCGGCACGCCGCGTTGTAATCTTCTACGCTTATTTTAGTGCCAATATCTTCTTTGGTTATACCCAGTTTCTTTTCTACTTGTAGCTCTATGGGCAAACCATGCGTATCCCACCCCGCCTTGCGCTCTACTTTAAATCCTTTTAACGTTTTGTATCTGCAAAAAACATCCTTTAGTGATCGACTAATAACGTGATGTATGCCAGGCATACCGTTAGCAGACGGTGGCCCTTCATAAAAAACGTAGGTGTCTTTACCTTCACGGTTCGAAACACTTCTTTCGAATACATTATTATTTTTCCAATACGCGAGTACATTTTTTTCTGTACTGGGTATGTCCAATTGCTTGTATTGTTGATATATAGTGGCGTTGGCCTTTGACGACATAATCTCTACTTAGATAAAGTGTGCAAAGGTAATAATTTTGAAGGCTTATTTCTGAGTTATAGAAAGGAGATATCCAAGGAATACATGCCTTCCTATTTTTCTATGCAGAGACGGAGGTTAATCCGCTGATTATACGTCTTTCTCGCTATCAAAAGATAAAAGCAAGGCAGGTAGTAATAGCAAGTTAGATAACAGAGCAACAAACAAGGTTATTGCAGTAAATAGTCCCAATGCTATAGTTCCTCCAAAGTCAGAAAAAACAAATATTATAAAGCCAAAGAATAAAATCACGGCAGTATAAATCATACTGGTACTAATTTCTTTCTGCACCTTTTGAACTGCCAGCGGCACAGAACCTAATCCCTTTAATTCCATCTTATATTTAGTCAGGAAATGAATGGAGAAATCCACAGCTATTCCAAATGCCACACTAAACACCAACACAGTACTTGGTTTAAAATTAACGCCAAAGAATCCCATGATACCCGCGGTGAATAACAAGGGTATTACATTAGGTATAACAGATATGAGAATCATTTTCCATGACTTAAATATACTTGCCATAAGAAGTGAAATTATTATAAAAGCGATGACTAAACTCATTAATAAATTACTAATGAGATAGTCGTTTCCTTTGAGGAAAATAACACTGGTTCCGGTTATGGCGATATCTGTTTTTTGCGCACTATCTAATTCGGTATAGGTAACTATGGGGTATGAGTAGTAGGAAGTATCAGCCAATTGCGTGCTTGAGTCGTAGTAGATCTCCTTAATAGAATCCGTATATATATCCTCTGTATTTTTTGCAAAATTAAAAATGGTATCTGCAGTGAGGTAAACCAGTTCTTTTAATTCCTTAATTCGAACACTGCCAACATCAGCCATTTGCACACTTATTCTTGCCTTCCGGTTGTCTTTATCTACTAAACTGCTTAGCATGCCCTCGTTTGTTTCATTCTTGGGCACAGCACTCATGATATTTCCTAAATCAAGCACACTTGGGACAGCGTATCTTCTGGCATCTCCGTCATAGTAAGTCTGATTTAAAAATTTTAAGGTTGGTGCAATAGACATGGGTTTACTGAATTCTTCAAATTCAGCTAGTTCACGTTCAAGTCTATCTATATTGATTAAGGTTCGTACTTGCGAAACACCTTGTTCTTTTTTGGTATCTATAACAATCTCAAATGGCATTACACCACTTATGTTTTCTTCAAAAAACTTAAGATCAGTATATAATTTGTCCGATTTCGAGATATCGTCTACCATGTAGCCAATGTTCTTCAACTTAGACATACCTACTAAAGAAATAAGAACAAAAACTACTGTTCCGATATAGATAGTTCGTTTTTTGGTTTGAACAATACTCGATATTTTATCTATTAATTGATTTAAGAATTTGTAATCTAAGTGCTTTATATGCTTCTCTTTAGGAGCGGGCAAATAACTAAAAAGTACAGGAATCAGGATCAGCGAAATCACAAACACTGCCATAATTGCAAGGAAAGAGGTGAGACCGAATTCCTGCAAAACAGAGCTACCTGTTAAGACAAATACGCCAAATCCTACAGCAGTAGTCAAGTTTGTAAATAATACAGCTCTACCTACTTTGGAGATAACGCGTTGTAATGCTTTTATCTGGTTATTGTGACTGCGGTATTCTTCGTGATATTTATTAAGGAGATAAATGCAATTGGCTATTCCGATTACTACAATGAGTGGAGGTAGCAAGCCAACAAACATGGTTATTTTATATCCTAATAATACTACAATACCCATGCACCACACCACACCGATTATTACAGTTAAAAGCGAGAAAGCTAGTGTTGGAAAACTTCTGAAGAAGAATAATAGAATTAAAGAAGTGATCAGCATAGAAATTAGCGTGAATTGCACTAACTCTTGCTGTATCATTTTCGACATTTTTGTGCGAATGAATGGCAATCCAGAGAAATGCACTTCTACATTTTCTTCCGCACATACTTTTTCTATTTTGTCTTGTAATCCAGAAACAAAGGCTACCCGTCCTTTGGTGTCCAGTATTGATTTTTCTAAGGTAATAGCCATGAGACTAAAGTCACTACTGTCCTTGAAAAGAAGTCCTTCGTAAAAGCGTAGGTTCTTTAATGCGCCAAAAAGACTATCTAGTTCGGCTTGTGTTTGGGGTTTGGCATAAACAAAATCTCGAGCATGAAATTTAGAAGTAGTAAAACTGTCTTCTTCAAAATATTCTGTTACGGTTTCTTTTTCTAGTGATTTTAAATTAGCGATGGAAAGTACCTGCTTTACATTAGCTGTAGTATCTAATTCATGCGTTAAATCATACCACTTGTTAAAAAAAGAAAGTTGGTGAATTTTTTCAGAGTTAATGCCCACAACCATTACACTACCGTCATCCCCAAACGTTTTTTTAAATTCTTTGTACGCTACATTGTCTACATCGTCGTCCGGTATGAATTTGGGATTGTCATAGGCCAACTGAACTTGAGAGGCTTTATAACCCATGAGTACGGTGGTACAAATGAGAAATAGGATTAAAGCTAATCTATTTCGGAGTATGGTATTGGCTATATTTTCCCACATATTAAAAAGGCTGCAAAAGTAATTATATGGCTTGCAAAAGCAAGTGTGATAAATCGTTTAGGTTTGATGATTGGAATGAAGGTACCATTGATCCTTGTAACGGTGAAACCCTATATTATGAGTGCTTGATTTTTAGATGACTAATGTCATACCCATTTAGAAAATCTTTAATTTTCATCTGACGTTTTCCCTCTATCTTAATTTCATCTAAGTGTACCATGCCATCCGTAACCCAAACGCCAAGATATGATTTACCGTCTGTTACAAACGATCCTACATCATTTGTATGGTGCTCAGGATAAAAACTAGCCTTGTACACTTTTATTTTTTTTTGATCGAAAACGCTGTGAGCCAGAGGATAAGGACTTAATCCTCGAACTAAATTTACCACTTCTAACCCTGTGCCGTCCCACCGCAGTTCAGTATTAGCAGGATGTAATTTTGGTGCATTTTTATCTTGTTCTGA
This sequence comes from Chitinophaga pinensis, assembly GCA_945889315.1. Classification (GTDB taxonomy): domain Bacteria; phylum Bacteroidota; class Bacteroidia; order NS11-12g; family UBA9320; genus UBA9320. The sequence continues at coordinate 27,370 of CAMDBP010000020.1, read as the reverse complement.
TTCACGCTGCGGTATCTCTTTTAGTTCACTATTGAGGACTTGTTCCAAGGTTTCAATTATAGCATCCGTTCCCAAATGCATTAGCTTATCGTGCAAGGTTCCTGCATTGTCCTCAGGTAAAATAGCGCAGGATTTTTGTACCAGTAAATTGCCCGTGTCAATTTCATGTTTTAGTTTAAATGTGCTAACACCTGTGATTGTTTCTCCATTAATTATGGCCCAATTGATGGGGGCTGCACCTCTGTAATGGGGAAGGAGCGAGGCATGTAAATTAAATGTACCTAAGGATGGCATATCCCAAACTAATTCGGGCAGCATTCTAAAAGCAATTACGATCTGCAAATCGGCATGATATCCTTTCAGTTCTTCTAGAAAATCAGGGTTTTTAAGATTAGACGGTTGTAGGCAGGGAATATTTTTTTCTCTTGCATATTCAGTAACCGGCGTTGCAAGAAGCTTCATTCCTCTTCCTGCAGGTTTATCGGGAGCAGAAACAACAGCAACAACGTTGTATCCTTCATCTAAGATACGGGCTAAATGAAACCGAGCGAACTCCGGGTTTCCTAGAAATATAATCCGTAGGTCAGATTTCTTTTTGTGCACTAGTGAATACTATTAAATATTCTACCCCAACGTATGCGTGAAAATATATTTTTTGAATAACGTTTCATGCCTTCAGGACTTCTATGATACAAGGTGTTATTGTCTTCTGGCTCTATACTCATCCAAATAAATAAAGCTTTACCCACCACGTGATCTTCTGGCACAAAACCCCAAAAACGAGAATCTGCAGAGTGATGCCTATTATCTCCCATCATAAAGTAATAGTTCATTTTAAAGGTATATTCTGTAATCTGCTCGGTGCCCATGTAAAATAAACCATCTGCCATTCTGAAGTCTGGATTGGCTTCATAAAGTCGGATAGCCGTCTCGTAAATAGCGTAGGTGTTTGAATCTAATTTAATGCTCGAGCCTTTCTGAGGTACATAAAGTGCACCGAAATTATCTACCGTCCATTTATTGGTTTTACAATATTCGGGTAAGTTTACGGTTGCATTATAATCGTCTATTACAGGCTGAATACTCACTACACCTGGCGTATTTTTTAGGTCTATAAGATTTTGCTTGGTCAGTTGCATTAAGTAGCTTCCCTCACCATTGGTCTGGTCAATCTCAGAAATATTTAACTTTTCATAATCTTTAAATGATAGTGTATTAGACAATTGAACCATATAAGAACTTTGTCCATGAACCGCCACAGCCGTTGCTTTACCGTTTATGTACACTTTTCCGTTGACTATTTTTAAGGTATCTCCAGGTATCCCAATACATCGTTTGATATAATTGGTTTTTTTGTCCGTAGGATGCGCAAACGTGTTTTGTGTAATAAGTTCGTAGGGGTAGTTAAAAACTACGATGTCATTATTTTTGATATTTTGAAAACCTGGTAATCGGTAAAAAGGTAATTTAAGCGCTTCGGAATAGGCTTTTCCGCCTATAACAGGCATCTCTTGATGTACAAATGGAAACGCGATGGGTGTCATGGGCACACGTGCACCATAATGCATCTTACTCACAAATAAAAAGTCACCTCTAAGGAGTGATTTCTCCATAGATGAGGTTGGTATTTGATAAGCTTCTATAAAAAATGTACGGATAAGAGTGGCCGCAATTATGGCAAACATACCCGCATCTATCCACTCGCCACCCGATACCGTTTTTCTATACTTATAACGGAACATATAATATACCCAAATGGCTACTTGCCAAAATACTAAGTATATTAAAGGATTTATAAAACCAGCGTCTGTTTGTGTAAGGAGAAGTATAAACGTAAGTATGTTTACAACCGTAAAAATAATATAGAATATAGCCGCACGCTTACTCAGTAGTTTCCAATCTTCCTTGAAATTAATTTTCATTTACTTTATTTTTTGTCAAAAATTTAATAATTCTTTCATGGTGTAAACACCTTTTTTACCTTGCATCCATTCTGCGGCCAAAACAGCACCTTGGGCAAAACCTAATCTACTTTTTGCATTGTGAATTAACGTGATTTCATCAATGGGACTTTCATACCTTACTTGATGAAAACCAGCAACATCAGGCGCTCGCTTACTTAGTATTTGCAAATCAAACGATGTTAATTCGGCTTTCTCTCCTTCGAGCAGACCAACGTATTTATTTTTTCTATCAATAGAATCTAGAATTCCCTCTGCAAGCGTAACCGCAGTGCCACTCGGATGGTCTAATTTTTGTAAATGATGCGTTTCGGTCATGCTTACCTCATATTCAGAAAAACCATTCATGATTTTAGCCAATCGCTCATTCATGTGAAAAAGAATATTAACGCCGATACTAAAATTTGTAGCAGTAAATAGTCCTTTGTTATGTTCAAGTGCAACGTCTGCTAATTTTGCATAATGCTCGTACCATCCAGTTGTTCCGACTATTATAGGCGTATTCGCTTCAAAACATTTATGAATATTTGAGACTGCTGCATCCGGTTGTGTAAACTCAATCGCAACGTCACTTTTATCGAGTTCATTAATGTCGAAATCAGAAGAATCTATAATAGCTGCAATCGTATGACCACGTTCTAAAGCTACCTTTTCGATGGTTTTGCCCATCTTTCCATATCCTATTAATGCTATGTTCATCTAATTCAGAACAAAACAACATCTTTTTTTTCATTTAATAAGGGTAAAATAGAAATGAGAGTAAAAGTAATAGCGTCTTTTTTCGTACTCACTTACACTCAGCTATCTGATATAAACTTGCAGATTCTTTCCTTTATTTGCTGAACTAAATTAAAGCCTTGAAAAAAAGAAGAATAACACCAACAAAGGGTGCTAAAAAAAGTAATAGCGGCAATAAAATATGGGGTATAGTGTTGATTGTAGTGTTTTTTGGAATCACCGCAGGATACTATTTACTCTTTAAAGGAAATACAGATGCTTCTGATGGCGAGTATTTTTATATCAAATCAACAGACAACTATACGCAAGTTCTTGAAAATCTTACGTATCATCATATTATAAAGAATATGGAGTCATTTAACATAGTGGCTACTCAACTCGATTTACCTACCAAGTTTAAAGCAGGAAAATACAAGCTAGAAGCAGGGATGTCTAATATAGAGTTGGTACGAAAAATAAGAAATGGAGGTTGGGAGACGACGGTAGCCAAGCTCAAGTCTGAAATGACGCGCGAGCAAGTCATAAACTACCTTGCTGATAATACCGAAGCAACAAAAGAAGAATTGATGGATGCGATGAATGGTGATTGGATGGCTGAGAATGGATTTACCAATGAAAATAAATGGTGCATTTTTTTACCGGATCATTATCATCTTAACTGGGCCAGTCCAGCAGATAAAACAATTAATCGTTTTGTGGAAGAGTATAATAAATATTGGACGGTAAAACGCAAGGCGCAAGCTCAAGAGCAAGGCCTTACCTCCAAAGAAGCTACTATTTTGGCCAGTATTGTAGATGGTGAAGCAATCTATGCTGATGAGATGCCAGTTATAGCAGGGTTATATCTAAACAGGGTGCGTACAGGAATACCTTTAGGAGCAGATCCTACCATTTGGTTTGTGATTGGAAAAGGTGAGCGACACAGACTGCGCTATGCGGATCTAAAAGTGCCTCATCCGTATAATACGTATCTCAATAGAGGATTACCTCCAGGACCTATTTTTTGTCCAGATAAGCGTGCTATAGAGGCAGCCATCAATCCCAAAAGTCATAACTATTATTACATGTGTGCTAAGCCGGATGGCTCACTGCGCCATGCGTTTGCTAATGGATTGGATGAACACAATAGAAATGCCACAGCGTATCGAAAGAGTTTAGATAAGCAAGGTGTAGTAAGATAAGTTTTAGGGTAGTTGCATGTGTTTTGAGATAATTGGAAATTTCTAGTTTTGTACAATATGTTTTTTTTCTCCCAGAAGAGTAGGAAGCATAATGCAAAACAGATTCAAAAAAAACCTCCTCAAGTTATCTTGAGGAGGTTTTTTAAAGTTATAAAATAAAGAAATTATCTTCTAGTTCTGCGTTTAGCGCCATGACTTCCCGCAGGTCTTTGGCTGCTTCTAGGAGCACTTTCACGTGGTCGGGCATCACGACTTCCACTTCGGTCACCACCTTTGTAACCACCGCCTTCACGACTTCCACTTCGCTCTCCACCTCTGTATCCGCCACCATCACGGCTTCCACCTCGGTCTCCACGATCTGATCCACGGTCTCCAACACCGCTTGGGCGAGGTGAACTTTCTTCTATAGATATTTCTCTACCATTAAACTCCATGTCTTTAGCGGCACGTTGTAAATCGGCAGTGTGGCCACTTTCCATTTCAAAGAAAGAGAACATTTTCATAATTTCAATTTGACCAATTTCAGGTGTAGCACCACCTAAGTTACTGTTGATCATACCCATCAATAATTTTGGGCTGAATCCATCTTTTTTACCTTGATTAATAAAGTAACGCGTCATATTTGAAGCAGTTGTGTGCTCTTTGCGCTCGCTTCGTTCAGATCTTTCGCCTCTATCTCGGTCTCTTCTTTCTCCTCGCTCAGGCCTTTCTCTTCGACCACCTCTGTCGTCGTCTCTATCGTTTTCTAGTTCACGACTTCTTTCTCTTTCTCTTGGGTCAGAAGTTTTATTTAAGTCTGGCGCATCTCTGTAGTATTCTAAGAATCGATTAAACTCAGCAGATACTATTTTTTTTAATACTTCTTCCTTAGTCATATCCTCAAACATTTCATAAATCTGAGGTAAGAAACTATCGATATGGCTATTGGCTATTTCAGTTTCTTTTATATTATCGATAAGATTGAATAATTGCTTTTGGCAGATGTCTTTACCGTTAGGAATAGGAACTTTTTCAAACTTACGACCTATTTTTTTCTCTAAATAACGAAGTCTACTTTCTTCTTTGGCGGTAAGCAGAGAGATAGAATATCCTTCGTTATTAGCTCTTCCTGTTCTTCCACTTCTATGCACATAAACGGCATCTTCGTCAGGTAATTTATAGTTTATTACGTGTGTAAGTTCGTTTACATCTAGTCCACGAGCTGCTACGTCTGTAGCAATAAGCAATTGCAACTGACGATTACGGAATCTGTTCATTACATAATCACGTTGCGCTTGTGATAAGTCGCCGTGCAATGCATCGGTGTTATAACCGTCTTCTGCAAGTCGTTCTGCTACTTCTTTAGTTTCCGCTCGGGTTCTACAGAAAATAATACCATAAATATCCGGAGCGATATCCACTGCTCTTTTAAGCGCAGGGTAACGGTCTCTTGAATTTATTTTATAGTATTGGTGGGTTACGTTTGTATTTGTTTCTTGTTTACTACCTGCCGATATCTCGAAGGGATCGGTCATGTATTTCTTGCTCAACTTAAGCATGTCTGGCGGCATGGTAGCAGAGAAAAGAAGGGTTTGCTTATCCTTAGGGGTATTTCCTAGGATGGCATCTAAATCTTCGGCAAATCCCATACTTAGCATTTCGTCTGCCTCGTCTAATACAAGAAATTCTACAGTTTCTAGGTCTAGTTTGTTTCTTTTTACCAAATCTAGAGTTCTTCCGGGTGTACCAACAACGATATCACAACCTCTTTCTAATTTCTTGATTTGACCCATGATATCTGCTCCACCATATACCGCTACTACTTTAAATCCAGGAATGTTTTTACTGTAGGATTCGATGTCTGCTGTAATTTGTAGACCAAGCTCACGTGTAGGGCTTAATACAATGCATTTGACTCCTCTTTTAGAGGTGTCAATTTGATTAAGAATGGGCAAACTAAAAGCAGCAGTTTTACCTGTACCTGTTTGTGCAAATGCGATTAAATCTTGTTTAGATTCCAATACTTTTGGTATTGCAATTTCTTGAATAGGCGTAGGTTTTTCATAACCAAGCTCTAGTATGGCCTCTAAAATCTCCGATTTTAGACCCATTTCTTTGAATGTACTCATTTTCTATATGTTTAGTATAGCAATAGAGCACATTCTCCTTACCCGACGGGGTAATTTAATTCACGACAGTGGTGCTCCGCTGCTAAAATTAGGTGCAAAGGTAGGCTTTTTTTATGTAATTTGACTGACTATCAATAAAATATAGATAAACAATCCATTTCTTCTGGCTGAAATGACGAGATAAAGCCCTTTACTTTAAACACTCGCTAAGTTAACTTAGCGAGTGTTTAAAGTAATTAATTAGACTAATACTTTTATTTTTTGTTGTCTAAAGCTGCTTTTACAAATCGTACGAATAACGGATGAGGTTCATCCACTGTACTCTTTAGCTCTGGATGATATTGCACTCCTACAAACCATGGGTGTGTGGGTATTTCTACAACCTCTACTAGGTTATTATCAGGATTAATTCCAACGGCTTTCATGCCTAACGCTTCGAATTTCTCCAAGTATGTATTGTTAAATTCAAATCTGTGTCTGTGACGCTCTGAAATCATTTGTTTACCATACGCAGTATATGATTTTGAACCTTTTTCTAACTTACATTTATACGCTCCTAAACGCATGGTTCCACCTTTTTTACTAATTCCTTTTTGACTTTCCATTAGGTCAATCACAGGGTCTATTGTTTTTATCATTTCGGTACTATGGGCTGTTTTAAGACCAAGAACATTGCGTGCATATTCTATTACGGCGCATTGCATACCGAGACAAATCCCGAAAAACGGAACATTATTCTCGCGTAAATATTTGATAGTGCTAATTTTACCATCTATTCCTCTGTCTCCAAAACCAGGGGCTACCAATACACCATCTAAACCTTTTAATTTTTCTTCAATGGTATCTTCATGTAAATTTTCCGAAGACATTAGCGTAAGATTAACCTTACACTCGTTCACTGCACCTGCATGAATAAAAGCCTCAATTATAGATTTGTAGGCATCGGGTAATTCAACATATTTACCAACAAGGCCAATATTTACTTCATTTTTTGGGTGTTTTAATTTAAATAAGAAGTCTTTCCAACTGTCCAAATCGGCATCACTGGTAGACGGGAGGCGCAATTTAGCGAGCACTACCTTATCTAGTTTCTCCTTTTCCATAAGTAAAGGAACTTCATATATAGAAGAAGCATCAATACTCTCGATAACGGCGTTTTGATTTACATTGCAAAACAATGAAATTTTGCTACGAATTTCTTTACTTAATTTATGTTCTGTCCGACATACTAAAATGTCAGGCTGAACTCCAGCTTCGAGCAGTTTTTGTACGGAATGTTGAGTAGGCTTGGTTTTTAATTCTCCAGCTGCTTTTAGATACGGAACAAAGGTTAGATGTATTACTACAGAATCATCACTACCTAATTTACGTTTCAGTTGACGAACCGACTCCACGTAAGGCAGAGATTCTATATCACCAACTGTACCTCCTAATTCGGTGATAATAATATCAAACTCACCGCTGTCACCTAGAATTTTCATTCTTCGCTGTATTTCGTCTGTAACGTGAGGTATAATTTGAACAGTTTTACCCAAATACTTTCCTTCACGTTCATTATCGATTACAGTTTGATATACACGTCCGGTAGTTACGTTATTGGCTTGCGATGTAGGAACATTTAAAAAACGCTCATAGTGACCAAGATCTAAATCTGTTTCGGCCCCGTCATCGGTTACGTAACACTCGCCATGTTCATACGGATTCATAGTTCCTGGATCTACGTTTAGGTAAGGATCAAATTTCTGAATAGTAACTCGGTAGCCTCGCTTTTGAAGAAGCTTTGCCAGAGAAGCTGAAATGATTCCTTTTCCTAGAGACGATGTAACTCCTCCAGTAACAAATACGTATTTTGTGTCCATAAATTTAATTGTTTTTTAATGTTCAAAAAAGGAAAAAAGACCGTTTGAATAAACGAAAGACTCTCCGTATTTGTACGGAGGTCAAAAGTAAGTGAAAGGAAACCGTAAAATGCGTAATCTGCTTTTTTGAATTTCAATATCTTTTCAACACCCAAATTTTGTCTACTTCAAAAATGATTCCATGCGGTAATTCCCCGAATAATACTTAAATACGATTACACTTCGATTTACAAGCATCAGGATTGAATGCGTACCTTAATGAAGTGATTTCTGCTTTAAAATATTCTCAACTAGGGCTAAATCTTCCGGTGTATCCACTCCAATCATTTGATTTTCTGTAACCATGGCAGAAACAACAATATGATTTTGAACCCATCGGAGTTGTTCTAGTCTTTCCACTTCTTCCAACAATGAAGCGTCTAGATTCTTAATCTCTTCAAATGCGGTTGCCGTAAATCCATAAATGCCAATATGTTTGAATGCAACCTCTGGTCTAAATTCATCCATAAAAGGTACAGGTGAACGACTGAAGTAACATACGTCGCAGAAACCTTCATCAAACGAAGTCGGAACTGCTTTTACGATGTTGGTATTTCTCCAATCATCCTCTTCGTTAATAGGTTGAATAAAAGTAAGTACATCTACATCTTCTTCTTCAAAAAGATCAAGCATTCTATTAATATCTAATGGAGAAATTAAGGGTTCGTCTCCTTGTACGTTGATAATAACGTCGTATTCCGTTCCGTCAGAAGCTAAAATTTCCATCGCTTCTTCACAACGTTCTGTGCCATTTTGTGGTTCATCAGAAGTAAGAATAGCTTGACCATCAAATGATTCAACCATTTTGACTATTTCTTCACTATCTGTAATTACAAAAACCTCCGTTGCATCACTTTTTTCAGCAGCTTCATATACCCACTGAATCATGGGCTTACCCATTATAAGAGCTAACGGTTTGTTAGGGAAACGAGTAGACTCTAATCTACACGGTATTAATACGACACTGTTCATGGTAAATAAATTAGTTAAAAGGTTAATAAGTTGTGATTACGCTTTTTAAAATAGATGAGAATAAAAATGGGAGGTTACGTAAACTTTATTAGGGAAACACAATCTCCCTATCAAGACTATTGAAACGGTTCCTAAACCTCTCTGTTTACATCCCATTGCTCCAAATAATCGGCCACTCTGCGCACAAACATACCTCCCAACGCTCCATCAACTACTCTATGGTCGTAAGAATGTGACAAGAACATTTTATGTCGGATACCGATTAGGTCTCCGTGCTCTGTTTCGATGACAGCTGGTTTTTTAACAATAGCGCCCATCGCCATAATGGCTACTTGTGGTTGGTTAATAATAGGAGTACCTAATACATTTCCGAAAGTACCTACATTCGTTACCGTGTAGGTACCGCCTTGTATTTCATCGGGTTTAAGTTTGTTGTTTCTGGCTCTTCCGGCTAAATCGTTCACAGACTTGGCTAAGCCTGTAAGATTCATAAAATCTGCATTTTTAATAACAGGTACGATTAAGTTTCCACTCGGGAGTGCTGCCGCCATACCAATATTTATATTTTTATGTTTGATGATTTTATCTCCACTTACAGAAATATTTATCATCGGGAAATCTTTAATTGCCTTGGTTATAGCTTCTATGAAAATAGGAGTGAAGGTAAAATTTTCGCCTTCACGTGCTTTGAAACCGTCTTTAATTTTATTTCTCCAATTAACAATGTTGGTCACATCTGCTTCTACAAAAGAAGTTACGTGTGGAGACGTATGCTTGCTCATTACCATATGATCGGCAATTAGTTTTCGCATTCTGTCCATTTCAATTAACTCATCCCCAGGTGCTAGACTAATAGATGGAGTTTCATGAGAGGCGATAGGAGCAACGGGTGCGCTTGGCATGATGGCTGCAACTGGTTGAGCAGCTGGCGTTGGAACAGCTGGAGGTTGTGAACTGCCATTTTTTACAAAATCTAGTATATCTCTTTTGGTAACTCGACCCTCTTGGCCTGTACCCGAAATTCGTTCTAATTGATCCATAGAAACCCCTTCCGCACGCGCAATATTCATTACGAGTGGTGAATAAAACCGATTGCTGGTTGAGGGTGAATGAGTGACAGTAATCTGTTGAGCAACAGCGATGGTGTTTTCAATAACAGCTACCGGTTCGGGAGTTGAAACCTTTTCTATTGGAGCAGAAACAGCAGCTACACCACTTGCGCTAATAATGGCAATAGGTTCACCTACTTTTACTACATCTCCCTCATTATAAAGCTTTTGAATTAATATGCCAGATTCCATACTGGGAACCTCACTATCCACTTTATCCGTTGCGATTTCGAGCACAGCTTCATCTATATCTATGGTGTCACCTTCGTTTTTTAGCCAAGAAATAATCGTTGCTTCAGCAATGCTTTCGCCCATTTTAGGCATTATTAGTTTGTATTCTGACATAGCGTTATGTAGTGCAAAAGTACAAGTTTAGATTTAGCCATTAGTGCTAATTAATATTCAAATTGATAACAAATAAGATTTACCTGTATTTCGATAAACTTGCCTTTCATTCGGATAACAAAATATTCAATACTTAAATCTTCTGTTTACTTTGCGTTAAACATTTTTTATGAAGTTAAGAATTTCACTTATAGCCCTATTCGCTGTTGTTTCCATTTCTTTGTTTGCTCAGAAATCAGAAACCAAGCAAGACAAAAACGGTAACTCGTACCTTAGTTATTCGAACGACCCTACCAATTCAAGATGGTACACCTTGGATAATGGATTGACGGTAGTGTTATCTCAAAATAGTGCCAAACCCCGTGTACAAACACTTATAGCTACCAAAGCAGGTAGTAGCAGCGATCCGGCAGACAACACTGGACTTGCACACTATTTGGAGCATATGCTCTTTAAAGGCACGGACAAATTTGGTAGTCTAGACTACTCCAAAGAAAAAGTACTGCTTGATCAAGTAGATAAACTCTATGAAAAGTACAATCAAACAACTGATGAGGCAAAGCGTAAAATTATTTACGCAGAAATTGATAGAGTAAGTGGTGAAGCTGCAAAATTTGCAATTGCAAATGAATATGACAAAATGTTGCAAGGGATTGGCGCTCAAGGCACCAATGCATTTACCAGTTTTGAGAGAACTGTGTATGTAAACGATATTCCTGCCAATCAAATTAGTACCTGGCTTACCATAGAATCTGAACGATTTAGAAATCCAATTCTTAGACTTTTTCACACCGAATTAGAGGCTGTGTATGAAGAGAAAAATAGAGGTTTGGATAGCGATGATTGGGAAGTTTATGAAAAATTATTTGCTGAAGCATTCCCAAATCACAATTATGGAAGACAAACAACTATCGGAACGATAGAACATTTAAAGAATCCAAGTTTAGTGAAAATTAGAAATTATTTCAACACCTATTATGTTCCCAATAACATGGCGGTAATTATGGCAGGAGATATTAATTTGGATGAAACTTTCTTGTTGGTAAAGAAAAACTTCAGTTATATGAAGTCTAAAAAAGTTCCTAAAATGACTTTTGAAGATGAGACGCCATTGGCTCAGAAATTAGTAGTAGAGGTAGTAGGTCCTAGTGAAGAGTCTCTAACCATGGGATATAGAGTGCCTAATGCCTTAAGTAAAGATGCTGATTTGGTAAAGCTGGTAGATCTTATTCTTGCTAATTCCTCTGCTGGACTTATAGATCTTAATATGGTAAAAGCTCAAAAATGTATTCAAGCCTATTGCTCTCCCGAGTTATTAAAAGAAAGAGGATTACATTATTTCGGAGGTTCGCCTAATGAAGGACAAAGTTTAGAAGAGCTAGAATCATTATTTTATGCGCAATTGGACGTATTAAAATCTGGTGATTTTGATATGGACTTGGTAAAAAGTATAGTGTTGAATAAAAAGGTTGACGAGATCATACAGTTCGAATCGTATCAAGGTACGGCCTATGCACTTATGGATGCGTTTGTGATGGAGAATACCTGGAGCAAAGAACTTGCAGCATTGGACAATATGCAGAAATACACCAAACAAGATGTAATAGATTTTGCGAATAAGTACTATGTAGATGGGCACATTGTCGTTTACAAAAGGAAAGGAGAGAAGGCTGAGGTACAAAAAGTAGATAAGCCTGAAATAACCAAAGTAGAGGTAAATAGAGGTAAGACTTCACCATTTGTTTCAAAAGTTTTGGCAACTAAAGCAAATTCTATTACAACTCAACTACTAGACTACACCAAAGAAATTGAGTTTGCTAAACTAAATGGTGAAATTCCAGTATGGAAAGTGGTTAATGGTGATGAGCAACTTTTTTCATTGTACTATGTATTGGATATGGGATCTAGACACGACCAAAAATTAGCGTTAGCAGTTGAATACTTGGAATACTTAGGAACTAATAAATATTCTGCAGATGAAATTAGTACAGAGTTTTACAAGCTTGCTTGTGATTTTGGAGTTTCTACCGGTACAGACCAAAGCTATGTTTACCTAAACGGTCTAGCAACAAGTTTTGAGAAGGCTATCGAATTATTTGAGCATCTGTTGGCCAATGCCGTGGCTGATGATAGCAAATTAGAACAAATGATTGCGCAAAAATTAAAAAGTAGAGAGGATGCTAAATTAAATAAAGGCGCAATCATGCGTAACTTAAGAAATTTTGCTTTGTATGGTGCTGAAAATCCAAGTAACTATATCTTAACGGCAGAGCAACTGAAAAGCATAAATGGTAAAGAACTTTCAAACTATATCCATAATTTAACTTCATACAATCATAAAGTGTGGTACAGTGGACCCTTAATCATGAATGAATTAACCAGCAAGCTAACAGAAGTGCACCAAACACCTAAAGAATTTTTAGCTACTCCTGAAATTAAAGAATTCAAGATGCTCGAAAATAAAGGAGGTACTTTGTTCGCTCACTATGATATGGTTCAATCAGAAATTATGTGGTTGAAAAAATCAACAGAATTTATGGTAAATGAGGCTGCAGAAATTAGTATGTTTAATGAATACTTTGGTGGTGGCATGAGTAGTATTGTCTTTCAAGAAATTAGAGAGGCAAAAGCGCTTGCTTATTCAACCTATAGCTATTATGCTGAGGCTAGTAAATTAGGAGAAACTAATTCCGTGTTAGCTTATGTAGGTACGCAATCTGACAAGATGAAAGAGGGCATAGAGGCAATGAATATCCTACTTAATGATTTACCCGAAGATCAAAAAACGTTTGATAATGGTAAACAATCGCTAAAACAAGGATTAGAAACAAGCAGAATACTCAAAACCGCTATTTTATTTAACTTTGATAACGCTTTAAAACTAGGCCTAACGGAAGATAGTCGTAAAACAACACTGGACCGTTTAGAAAAATTGACATTGCAAGATGTTAAGAATTTTCATGCGAATAAGGTTAAAGGAGACTTTACCTATATCATATTAGGAGATAGAGCCAAAATAGACCTTGAATACATGAAGCAATTTGGTTCGGTAACGGAGGTTTCATTGGAGCAGTTATTTGGGTACTAATCGAAAAATATTTAAATATAATTGGTATGAGTGTAAGCCTTGATTTAAGATAAATCACGGCTTACACTCATAGTCTCTTGGAATCTTACGTTGAGGATATTTAGCCTAAAACTCAAATACCTCATCCACCCGTTGTAAGCTGAATTGAGATTGAGGAATACGAGGTGAAGGAGCTGTAGGCTCGCAACTCACATACGTTTTTCCTGCATAGTTAAATGAGCCATGTGGTGCATATCCTGGAATTTCAATTCCTAAACTAAGATGTTCGTCTTTCTTAAAAAATAATCCAATAGATTTAAGCCCCAAAATTTTATAGGTGAGGTAGGACATCAGCATAGCCTTGTCTTCGCAATCTGAAGAAGTAGACATGATAGTTTCTTCGGGGTAATAAAATCGTTCTTCTCCGTATTTTTCATAATCGCTTCCGTAGGGCACTACTTGTTGCACAAACGCCAGTAAGAACCTTACCTGATCGATTAATTCAAGACCTTTTAGCTGTTGTTTTAAGTAATTCATAAGCGAAGAGTCCATCTCTGCAGACACAGGTACATCTGTAAACGCTTTCCCTATTTCAAACATTGGTAAATCACCTAAGAATTCGGTCATAGAACCGTTGGATTTAACCTGAACCGTAAATGTATCACCATCCAGATGGAAAGAAATATTTCTGCTTTTCAGTTTGCCATTCACTAGTGGAAGACTTAATGTTTTATGATCAATTCTTTGCTTTGTTATTTTTTTATCCATAAAAATAAGGTGTTTTCCTTTGTTTTTACGATTAGAATAATTCAAATCTTTATAGGTTTTATTCGCATAATTAATAAAGATATATCGTCCAGGCGTAAAGTTTAAATTCCCCATACAATTAAACTCAGTGCCTGTTTTTGTTAAAATAACATCGTAGTTGAGTTCTTTTAAGAAAAGGTATTTTATGAAGGTTTTGGTGTTTTGATCATTCGTTTTAGAAATTTGTTGAGCATACTTATCAATAAGAAGCGTTGTGGCAGTCCCGTCTAGATTAAAAAGGGCAATATGACGTTTAAGATTATTTAGACTTATGGATAGATTTGAATTTCTAAATACACTTAGATTACGGTTTATTTCTGCCTGATCCCATTTTCTGAATTTCAACGCACTTAGCTGAGGATCATAAGAAACCGTTAGGGGATGGCCGTAAAAGTCAATTATATGTGTATAAGAAGAACCTGCTTCTATGTGTAATAGTAATGTGAAAAGGGTGGTCAATAATGTAGCTTTGATGTATTTCATGATTTGAATCCTCCTTTCTTATTGTTACTAACGCAACTAATAGGCCAAATCGTCTTTAACAATAACCGCAAGGGCGTGTTTATTAATTACGATCTATGTGTCTCTCATTTTTGAATTATATACTTGTGTGATGTATGCTTTATTCTACGATACCGTTGGACATCATTACGTATTTTATGTACCAAAAAAATATAAAAGTAAAAGCCCCAGTACTGGTACTGAGGCTTTAGATTGGCTTTTCGACAATTAAGTCAAATCAAATGTAATTCTGTTTGTAAACGAAACAGGATTAATAACATTAATCTGACGTTCAAATGACAATAACGTCATAACAACCTATGATGTGCTTGCAATCATCATAGGCATGATTAACATCAGTAGATGTTCATCGTCTATATTTTGGTTTGGAAGTATAATTCCCGCTCTGTTTGGAGTAGATAACTCGATAATTATTTCCGGAGTGTTTATATTTTGAAGTAACTCAATAAGTAACTTGGAATTAAAGCCTATTTCCATGTCTTCTCCAGCAAAATCACAGCCTAAACGTTCAACGGCTTCATTACTCATATCTATGTCTTCTGCTGAAATAGTAAGTTCGCTACCCGTTATTTTAATATTGATTTGATTTGTAGACTTATTACCAAATATGCTAATACGTTTCACAGAGTTTAAGAAATCTGTTCTATTAACTGTAAGTTTATTTGGGTTTTCAGTAGGTATAACTGCTCTATAATCAGGATAACGTTCGTCTATCAATCTACAAATGAGTCTTACGTCACCAAAGGTAAAGAATGCATTACTCTCGTTAAAATCTACGTGACACACACTATCATCTTGCGGTAAACTAGACTTAAGTAGGTTTAACGCTTTTTTGGGTAATATGAAACTTGCATTTACGCCTGGTTTTACATCAGTTCTTTCTATTTTTACGAGACGATTAGCATCTGTAGCTACAAAGACAACATTGTCTTTGTACAGTTGAACATAAACGCCTGTAAGACTTAGTCTGAGTTCATCGTTACCTGATGCAAAAATGGTTTGAACAATACTACTAGATAAAGCACCTGACGCCATGTTAAAACTATTTTCAGAAGTTGCTTCAGGAATCCTAGGGAAGTCATCCGCATTTTGTCCAATTAGTTTATATCTACCGAATTCTGATTTTAACTCAATGATGTTTGTATCGGCCTGTAATGTAAACGTGACTGGTTGATTAGGAAGTGCTTTTAGCATTTCTATGCACATTTTAGAAGGTACAGCCATGCGAATATCTTCATCGGATTGTACATCTAATGAGGTGCTCATAGATGTTTCTAAATCTGTTGCAGTAATAGTTAGCTTGCCATCTTTTATATCAAACAAGAAGTGATCTAATATAGGTATAACAGGTTTTGACACGATTGTGCCACTAACACCTAAAAGCTTGTTTAGAAGTTGGTTTGTGTTTACGATAAATTTCATTTCAGATTTATAGTTTTTTTGAAGTTGTCAAATTAAACCCAAAAGTATGATTTAAGACAAAATAAATCATTAAAACTTATCAATATACACGATAAACTTTTGCCCAAATTGCGCAATTAGAAGAAGATTATTTGAGAATTGTATAGAATTCAGCTTGGAGTGCACATCCTTTGTCTTTGGCATAAAGAGAATGGATTGATTTGGATAATTCTGAGTACTCAATTCCTTCTTTCTTCAGTTGTATATATAAACCTTGCATTCGTTTTGGTCTTGGTCCCCAAGTAAAGAGTAATTCCTCCTGTTCGTCTATTGCAATTAATTTGGGAATGCTCATTCCCCCGTTGGTTAGATAATCATTCATGATATCTGTGTTTTCATCTCTTAGTATAAGCTGAACTTGAATCCCATTATTTAATTCGGCCATTTTAGTGATCCAAGGGATATTTTGGGCAGCATCGCCACACCAAGCTTCTGTTAGAATTATCCATTTTTGCGGAGGTAAAGACTGAATTATATGGCTTAAATCTTGACGTATAATAGCTGTTTTATCTAATCGCTTCATTCGAGTTACGTTCATTTTGGAATACGCTAACATAGCTTCTGAGTGATTGTTGCCTGTTGTTTTGTGGTCAGCATGAAGTGCTTCAATAAGATCTCTGTAGGTTTTATAGGTATATTTATTTCTATCTGTTAGGTTATGTTTAAATTTCATATAGGCTGAAGATTTAATGTGTTTACAATTTATGAAGAGTTAACGTTTTACGTCTAAAAGGATTAACCTTTATCATTTCTGATCATCCAGATTGCAATAATGATGAACAACAATCCACCTATTTGATTCAGTGAAATCGCTTCATTTGCCAAAAAACCCCAGTACAAAGCCACTATAGGAATAAGGTACGTAACAGATGTAGCAAAAACTGCATTGGTTTGATGTATGAGCTTATTGAATAAAATGAGACTAAACGCCGTACCAATAAGTGCAAGAATTATTACCGCTACCAGTGATTTGAGAGATTGACTTTCTTTAAACTCAATGTGAAGACCTGTATAGAGTAGAACCATTCCGCCAAATATGCCTATAATAGCTAGCGGTAAGGCTGACACTAACAATGGAGGATAATCAGAAAGTTTATGCTTTATAATATTGACATTGATACCGTACAAGAATGTAGCAAGTACCACAAGTAAGGTGTATCCTATATTATAGTTCATATCTTGTCTATATACCAGGAATAGGGCTCCTACCAAGCCAAAAACGACGCCCAAAAACTTTTTTTTATTAAATTCTACCTTTAGAAAAAGAACACCAACTAATAAAGCAAATAATGGAGTGAGCCCGTTTAATGCGCCAGCCAATGAGCTAGAGATCTTGGTTTGAGCTGCGGTAAACAAAAAAGCAGGTATCGCACTTCCTGTAAAACCACTTATCGCAAAATACTTCAAGTCTCCTTTTTTGAGTTTTACCTTTTTCCAATTTACGAATGGGAGTAGGGCTAACCCAGCAAAAGAAATACGCATGGCAGCTACTTGATAGCTTGAAAAAATCTTTAATCCCTCTTTCATAAGAATAAAGGAACTCCCCCAAATGAGGGCGAGAATACCAAGAGATATATAGGGATGTAGGGTTCGGTTTTTCATGGCGGTAAGTGATTGCAATATTCCAACAAAACTTGTATCATATTGCACTATCTCGGATAAAAGAAAAAAGGAACTTTTGTTGAATCAAGTTACGGGTGCATTAATTTTATGCGGTAGCGCATTTAAATAGTTTACAAGTTACGTCTAAAATAGGACTATTTATGTCCTTTAGGGGATGACACTAGAGGTGCTATTTTTTACACGACCATGAAAAAATAAAATCGGCAACGGCAACCTCATTTTCGTCTTTAGCGATTACGGGCATGGAAATTAATAGTGCCTCATGGGTGCTAAAAAGCTTCGTAATAAATGTTTTTACATGTATTCCATCTGTGCAGGTAAAGGTTATTTTTCCTACTGCTTTTTTGTGGTAATTAGCTTCTACACGCACTAGTAACATTGAAAATGGTTTAGCCGACGAACGGTATTGAAAAAGCAATAATCCCGTAGCTAGCTCAGCAGCCATTTGCATGGCAGCAAAATACATAGATCGAAAAGGATTTTGATTCATCCATTTAAATTTGAGGGAGGTTATACTTCCAAGATCATCTAAATGTATAAGTCTAACACCAGCAAAAAAAGCCAGCGGTAATTTTTTAAGTAAGAAAAACCAAAAAAATGGTCCAAGTGCTCTTTGCCTAAATTCAAGATGACTCATAGAATTTGATCTAATTGATGACTTTCTTTTTCGTTCAAATTTAGTTCTTCTTTGGCTCTAGATTTTAAGGGACGAAAGTAAAGTAACAGTACTCCCGTCATAAGTCCATAAAGTAACAAATTATTTTGTCCAGTGATATAAAATGATATTCCTGCAAAAAATGCTGATCCAGTTAAAGTGCTCCAAATAAGTATGTTGTTGTCACGGTAGATATTCATTTTATCTATCAAATTAGCGCTAGAGCTTAGATTCTTGTACCTGTTTTTTCCTATATAATATGCCGCGGCAAAACTGGCTATTGCCAAAACGGGGACAAGTAATTCAAATATGTTAAGCGCAGTGTGAGGCTGTACGCCACCGTTTGCTTGCATTCTAAGTGTGTAGCATATTCCCACAATTAACGTCGTGAATACACTTATGGTTAGGTGAAGAGAAGACGTTTGTTTAAAAATAGAATGTGGTGTTATTTTGCTCATAATAGACTTATTTGATCTCCAGTGGTAAAGGTTGTCCCATTGTCTTTCTTTTCTTTTGAAGGTAACTCTGGTAAGGCATCATCTGGAATTTCTTTTAATTCTTTTGTAGATTCTTCTGGTTTTTTACGTTCAGTGATTTTTTTTAAGATAGGAGGCGATGTTTCCTCCTGACTATCGGTGCTATCCGTAGTCTGAGTTTTATGTTTTATCTCAGTTTCGACAAGAATAGAAGATTCTGTTTCACCGTCAAAACCACGAGGTGGGTCGTCATCGTTATTTTCATTTTCTGGTGGAGGAGGTGGAAGCAATTTAGCTTTAATAAACTCTTTACCGCACAACTTGTTTCCGATGCTTTTCCATCCTTTAACATCAATAAAAGTGGTTAAATTGACTTGACTTATTTTTTTCTCTCCACTAGATGTTTTTACGGTAAGTTCCAGTACAGGTGATTTATGCGTTGCAACAAGAATCATTTTACTTCCCCAACCTTCTGTTATGAAGCTGAAGCGTTTCTCTGTGGAGCGTGTTTCTACATTGAATCTTTTGACGCAGTAGTTTTTTCCATTGCCATCGTAATGCAGCACACTAATGACACAATTAGGATCAAACTTCTCAATTAATAGAATTTCTTTATTCGCATAATGATTGGTTAACTCATGATTGGTTAACTCATATTCGCCACTTTCAAAAATGACCAGAATTAAATCGTCTGTTTGGAAACTACCAAGGTATTGACCTCGTTCGTGTACATTCAACCTACCTATATTTGATTCATACCAAATATCTCTTCCACCAATAGTTGATATGCCTTTTATTTTAAGGTCAACCTTACGAACAGGTTGTTTTGTGACCATATTACCTTGACTACTGCGTCCTTTTATGGCAATATCAGAGAAGTTAAAGTCAAATAACTTTATTCTTGCCTTAGCTGCAGAGTGTAGATAAACATTTACTATTTCTGCTTCGCCATTTGGATTTACACTAAAATATTGAAGTTTACTATCTGCAGCACCTTTAGTTACATTATATTCTTTATCTCGAGTTACGCTTGTTACGTTAAAACGCTTCGCCAAGGTTCTTTTTGAATCTCCATCTGTATAGATAATATTATAGGTAAGGCGTTCTTCATTTTTACGATAAATACCCACGTGTATGATATTTTTTCCAAAAAATGCCTTCGCGCTAACCTTACTTATAGAGTAGGTTCCATCTTTTCTGAAAACGATAATGTCATCAATATCAGAACAATCACAGATGTAGTCGTCTTTTTTAATACCGGTTCCAACAAATCCCTCTGCAAAATTGGCATAGAGCTTCTCATTGGCTACGGCTACTACTTTGGTATTTATCTCCTCAAAACCTTTTATTTCGGTTTTACGTTCTTTGCCTTTGCTATATTTATCAAGTAAATTCTGATAATAAGCAATGGCATATTCGACTAAGTTCTCTAAGTAATTATTTACTTCCAATAAGGCATCTTCAATACCTTTTAGGAGTTCATCCGCCTTAAACGCATCAAATTTAGAAATGCGTTTAATTTTTATATCTGTTAGTCTAATTATATCTTCTTCGGTAACCTCTCGTCTTAGGTGTTTGATGAAAGGTTGTAAACCTTTATCTATGGCGGAGAGCACGCCTTCCCACGTTTCTTCTTCCTCTATGTCACGGTATATACGTTCTTCAATGAATATCTTTTCCAGTGAGCTAAAATGCCATTTTTCTTCTAGCTCGCCTCTTTTAATCTCCAGTTCTGCTTTGAGAAGTTTTACCGTATTTTCTGTGTTAATCTTGAGTATATCCGAAACACCCAAGAACATTGGCTTATTCTCTACAATGACACATGCGTTCGGAGAAATAGAACTTTCGCATGCTGTAAATGCATATAATGCATCTATTGTTTTATCGGTAGAAATGCCATTAGGTAATTGTATCTCTACTTCTACATCTTTTGCTGTGTTATCTACAACTTTTTTTATTTTTATTTTTCCGTTGTCGTTTGCCTTAAGGATGCTATCTATCAGGCCACCCGTCGTAATTCCATAAGGCACATCGGTAATCGCAAGCGTATTTTTATCTTTTTCAATGATGGTGGCACGTACTTTTATTTTGCCTCCGCGTTTTCCATCTTGATAATCGGTTACATCTACCTGACCACCTGTTAAGAAGTCAGGGTAAAGTGTAGGTGTCTTTCCTTCTAATATTTTTATGCTTCCTTTTATTAATTCAATAAAATTATGAGGCATTATCTTGGTACTCAGTCCAACCGCAATTCCTTCTACTCCTTGTGCCAACAAAAGCGGGAATTTAACGGGTAGTGTAATGGGTTCATTCTTACGACCGTCATAGCTTTTTTGCCATTCGGTAGTTTGTTTATTGAATGCTATTTCTAAGGCAAACTTATTGAGTCTTGCCTCAATATATCTCGAAGCAGCCGCGCTGTCACCTGTTCTTACATCGCCCCAGTTTCCTTGACAATCGATAAGTAGGTCTTTTTGCCCCATATTAATGATTGCACCACCTATGGCCATATCTCCGTGAGGGTGATACTGCATCGTACTGCCAATCACATTGGCTACTTTATTGTAACGTCCGTCGTCCATTTCCTTCATTGCATGAAGGAAGCGTCGTTGCACAGGTTTTAATCCATCATTGATATGAGGAACTGCTCGCTCTAAAATCACATAGCTGGCGTAATCTAAGAACCAGTCTTCATACATCCCTTTAACGGCACGTTGACCATTAGCAAGGTCAATTTTAATAACCTTCTCTTGGGGATTTGTCTCCAAATTATCTTCCAACTCTTCGTTTTCGTCCATAATGTATTATACCGATTCCGTTTCTATTCGTTCTGCTGTTAATTCAGGTTCTTCATCACTAGATTCGTCTATCTCAATTCGGAGATTATCAATAATAAAATCTTGTCGATCAGGCGTGTTTTTACCCATGTAATATTCTAGGATTTTTGTGATGCTCGAATCTTCCGTCAATAAAACTGGTTCTAAACGAATATCTTCACCTATAAAACCTCCAAATTCATCAGGTGAAATCTCACCTAATCCCTTAAATCGTGTAATTTCTGCTGTTTTTCCTATTTTTTTAATGGCATCAAAACGTTCTTGATCTGTATAGCAATAAAAGGTTTCTTTTTTGTTTCGAACTCTAAAAAGGGGTGTTTCTAAGATGTATACATGTCCCTTTCGGACTAAATCTGGGAAAAATTGCAAGAAAAAGGTAAGGATAAGTAGTCGAATATGCATACCATCTACATCGGCATCTGTGGCAATTACTATCTTATTATAACGCAAATCGTCAACACTTTCTTCAATATTAAGAGCATGTTGAAGCAGGTTAAATTCTTCGTTTTCGTATACGATCTTTTTCTTAAGACCATAGCAATTTAGAGGCTTACCTCTTAAGCTAAAAACCGCTTGAGTCTGAACGTCACGGGCTTTGGTAATACTTCCTGATGCAGAATCACCCTCTGTGATAAATAACGTAGTTTCCAGTGCTTTTTCGGATTTTTCATCTGTGAAATGTACCCTGCAGTCGCGCAGTTTTTTATTGTGAACACTTGCTTTTTTGGCCCTGTCACGTGCTATTTTTCGTACACCAGCCATATCCTTTCGTTCACGCTCACTCTGTTGTATCTTACGCAGCAAGGCATCGGCAGTTTCTGGATTTTTGTGTAAATAGTTGTCTAATTGAGATTTTACAAATTGGTTTATCTCTGTTTTAAGCGCTGCGCCATCAGGAGCTATCTCGGTACTGCCTAATTTAGTTTTTGTTTGAGATTCAAAAACAGGTTCTTGAATACGAACAGAAACTGCGCATATCAACGAAGCTCTTATATCACTTGGCTCAAAACTTTTATTATAAAAATCGCGTATAGTACGCACTAAAGCCTCTTTAAAAGCAGCAACATGTGTTCCCCCTTGTGTTGTATTTTGACCGTTTACAAAAGAAAAATATTCTTCACCGTAATGATTATCATGGGTTATTGCAATCTCAATATCACCATCTTTAAGGTGAATAATGGGGTATTTTATTTCTTCTGCAACTGTTTTTCTTTCTAGTAAATCAAAAAGTCCATTCTTGGAAAAGTACTTGTTACTGTTGAAGTTTACGGTAAGCCCGGCATTGAGGTACACATAATTCCACATTTGGTTGTCAATGTACTCTGTGATGTACTTATGTGTTTTAAATATGTCAATATCCGCTGCATATTCTACATACGTGCCATTGGTTTCAGTGGTAGTTCCTTCTTCTTCCTTTACTAAGTTTCCACGTTCAAAAATCGCAGTTTTGAATTTTCCTTCTCTGTAACTGGTTACCAGAAAATAAGAAGAAAGAGCATTTACGGCTTTTGTTCCAACGCCATTAAGACCTACTGATTTTTGAAAAACATTACTATCGTATTTAGCTCCCGTATTAATCTTACTTACCACGTCAACTACTTTTCCGAGTGGGATTCCTCGACCAAAATCTCGAACAGAAACTATATTTTCGTGTAATTTTATATCAATACGCCGACCATTTCCCATCATAAACTCATCAATAGAGTTATCAATAACTTCCTTCATCAGAATGTAAATTCCATCCTCTGCAGAAGAACCGTTTCCTAGCTTACCTATATACATGCCTGGGCGGAGCCGTATGTGTTCCTTCCAATCTAAGGAACGTATGCTATCTTCGTCGTATTGATTTTCAGCCATTTAGCGTTGGTAAATTAATTATCTTATGTTAAAACCCCAAATGTAGCATGGATAGGTCGTTTGCAGATATTTTCCTTGATTTTTTTATAAACAACCAGGTGGATAAATTCAAGGAAAAAGCAAAATACAATAGTGTTTAAGACAAATTGCATTAATAATAACCATGCATGAGCGGCTTTGAGTAAAACGTATCTATTGAATTAGTTTTATGCTGCCAACCTAGGAAAGGTAATACTAGAAAAAAACGACACCCCATGAAGACTGTCGTGTTGAGAAAATTTCGTTATGCTAAATAGAACGAGTTCCTTTAGGGGCTGCTTCAAGGATTTCGTTAGAGACACCTGCAGCATATTTCTCGAAGTTAGCGTTGAATAGTTGCGCAAGTTCATTTGCTGATTTATCATAGCCCACTTTATCCTTCCATGTGTTTCGAGGATTTAGAAGTTCTGATGGCACATCTGGGCATTCAGTAGGCATAGCAACACCAAAAACAGGGTGCATTTCAAACGTTACATTACCCAATTTCCCATCCATTGCTGCATTAAGCATAGATCGCGTGTATTTTAGCTTCATACGACTTCCTACGCCATATGCGCCACCACTCCATCCGGTATTTACTAACCAAACATTTACATTGTTTTCAGTCATTTTTGTACCCAGCATATCCGCATATCTTCCTGGGTGTAACGGTATAAATGCAGCTCCAAAACAAGCAGAAAAAGTGGCTTGTGGTTCGGTAATACCTTCTTCTGTTCCTGCAACTTTGGCGGTATATCCACTTATAAAGTGGTAACCAGCTTGACCAGGAGTAAGTTTAGAAATAGGAGGAAGCACACCAAATGCATCTGCGGTAAGAAAGAAAATATTTTTAGGCTGTGGTCCAACACTTGGCACAGCGATATTGTCAATATATTCAATTGGGTAAGCACATCGGGTATTTTCGGTAACGCTCACATCATCATAATTAACTACGTCTGAATCTGGGAAGAAGCGAACATTCTCAACGAGTGCTCCGTTTGTAATTGCTTTCCAAATGGTAGGTTCATTTTCTTCGGTAAGATTAATGGTTTTCGCGTAGCATCCACCTTCAAAGTTAAAGATACCATTTTTACTCCAACCATGCTCATCATCCCCAATTAATTTTCTGTTTGGATCTGCAGAAAGGGTAGTTTTACCTGTGCCAGAAAGGCCAAAGAAAACAGCTGAGTCACCGTTGTTTCCAATGTTTGCAGAGCAATGCATACTTAGTACGTCATGCTCAACGGGTAAGGTAAAATTAAGCACGGTGAAAATTCCTTTTTTGATTTCTCCCGTATAGCCACTTCCACCAATAATGTATATTTTCTTGGTAAAGTTAATGATTGAAAAATTTTCTTGACGAGTTCCGTCACGCTCCGGTGCGGCTAAGAAACTAGGAGCCGCTAAGATTATCCACTCTGGATCAATAATATCCAACTCGCTTTTTTCGGGCCGAATAAACATGTGATGAACAAATAAATTTTGATACGCAGTTTCGTTGACCACGCGTACATTTATTTTATACTCAGGGTCTGCACATGCATACGCATCTCTTACAAATATTTCTTTGCCCGCGTAATGCTGAATAACGCGCTCAAGCAAAGCATCAAACTTCTCAGGCTCAAAGGGTTGGTTAATATTTCCCCACCATACTTCATCTCTGGTGGTGTCGTCTAAAACACTGTACTTGTCTTTTGGTGATCTTCCTGTAAATTTACCTGTGTCGCCGGCCAAAGCTCCTGTGCTGGTTATTCTTCCTTCATTTCGAGAAACTGCAGCTTCGAGTAATTCGTCTAAGCTTAAATTCTTGTTTGTTTTGGATGCAATATCAAAAACACGATCAGTAATTGGATGTGACTTCATAACTAAGTAGAATGCAAAGGTAACTTTGATAAGCTTTAAAGATGTCAAAATCGAACATTATATTCACTTAAAAGTGTCTTAATTATATACGTTTTAGATTAGACCTATCTTATAGTTAAATATACTATAAATATCTAATATTTTCATAGTTAGTTAATTACACAAATTTTGCTTGCATAATTGTTAATTTTATTTTGGGTTAAAAGGTCATTGATCTAGCGCTACTCTACATGGTTGTTTTGCGAGCGTTATAACCTTCTTTAATTAATATCTTTACTACTTGATCACACTTGTCACCTTGGATTATAAATGTTTTGTGTTCGACTGAGCCACCTACGCCGCATTGTTGCTTTACTTTTTTACACAGTGTTTCTAGGGTTTGCGGATTTCCTTGATAACCTTCGATAATAGTGACTGTTTTTCCACCGCGACCTTTTTTCTCTTTTCGTACAAGCAGTTTTTGAGCATTGATGGGAAGTTGGGCTATTTCCGGTTCTATAACCTCTTCATCGCTGAGCAATTTAAATCTACTATCTTCTTGGTTGTTCAAGAAGAAGTTGGATAAATCCAACTTTTCCATTTTTTTTTTAGTCATTATCTCACCATTACGTTTAGACTTTTGGGGTACACCGTTATTCTTTTTTTATTTCTCAAAATTACGGGTTCTCCATCGATATGCCATAGCTTACCACTCCTTTTTAAATCAATTTCGGAAGCTTTATAGTAGGTAAAAAGGGCATTATTTTCTTGCTTTTTACTCTTGAGATAAAAAACTAAGCTTGCCAATTGATGCCATTTTGGCTTTCTCATCACAGCAACCTCTAGCATACCGTCTTGTATGTCAGCTTCACTGGCTATTTCAAAGTTATTACCCCATTGACTTCCATTCGCTATGCTTAAACTGAAAAATGGTAGTGTTGTTTTTTTGCCATTTAGTGTAAGCGTTATTTCTTGTTCTTCTTGGGTAGAAAAAGAATCTAGGATGGTTGTTGCATACCCTCTTAATCCTCTTATTCCTGCGAGACCGAATTTATGGGCCACATACGCTTCAAATCCGGCACCTGCCACATTAATAAAAAAGTGCTTATCCACTTTTGCAGTATCAATCGTTATGACTTTACCGGTAGAAATGATGCTTATTGCACTACTAAGATCTCGTGGAATGCCTAAAAATCGCGCTAGTCCATCTCCTGATCCCTTGGGAATAATACCCAAAATGAGGTTTTGTTTGGTGCAACGACTAGCCACTGTATTTACAGTTCCGTCTCCCCCGATGGCTACAAGCATGTCAAATTTCTTTGTTTTGAAGTTGACAAAATCTCGGATATCAATAAACGAAACTTCGAAGTTACTCGGCAGAGTATTCTTTATTCGATCTACAATGGAGGGCTCGTATTTCTTCCCTGCTTTTTTATTGTAAACGAATAGGACTTTCAATGTGTTATTTTCGAGCAATTGCACGTTTAGCAGCAGCTACTACGTCTTTAACGCCTAAACCGTACTTTTCAAGTAATTGCATTGGCGTGCCACTCTCTCCAAAACTATCATTAACGGCTACCATCTCAACTGGTAATGGAGTATGTCTTGCCAATAATTGACAAATACTATCTCCTAAGCCACCATTCATTTGATGCTCCTCTGCGGTAACTGCACATTTTGTGTTTGCAACTGCATCAAGAATTGCTTTATTATCTAAAGGCTTTATGGTATGTATATTAATTACCTCAGCTGAAATACCCTCTTCTGCCAATGCTTTAGCAGCTTCTAATGAATTCCATACTAAATGTCCTGTGGCAAATATGGTAACATCTGTTCCTTTTCTCATGTGCAGTGCCTTACCGATCGTAAATTCTAAATCAGTGGTAAATATGG
>CAMDBP010000019.1 GCA_945889315.1 Chitinophaga pinensis | reverse complement strand
TCCTAAAATTGTTGCAACTAATACCATCAGTAATTTAATGCTTTTTTGGTTGGTATAATGCACTGCATGTCGCAGCGTAGACGACTTTTCTTTGAGTTTAAGGGCATCTAATAGGTGGTCTAGGGTATAAATAAACCACACTCCCAGTGATAAACCCACGGCTACGAGCATATTAGGCTCTACCTGATAAATTCTACTAAAAAAAAGATAGGAACTAAATGATCCTAGAGAGACCCATATACTGTAGGTATTTACAAAATGAATGAATGAAGAAATAGATGGTCTCCTCATTAGTATTGACTTTAATACTACTCTACCGCTAAAACCTCTAACACCTCAGGGAGCATATTTTTAATGGTTTCCTCAAGGCCGGCTTTCATCGTAAAATGACTAATACTGCAGGTGCTACAAGCGCCGAGCAATTTGAGCGTTACCACTCGATTTTCATATGACACTAGTTCTACATCCCCTCCATCTTTTTTAAGAAATGGTCTCATAGTTTCTAAAGCTTCTTCTATGATGGTTTCAGATTCTGTCATTATATAAGTCAAAGGTATCTATTTTTCTCTATTCGCTGCTATTACGGATAATTTTTGGACCAACTTGCCCACTATAGGTGAGTAACTCTTTTGCATATTAGCAAAGGACTTGTCCTCTTCAATAGGGATGCTGCCCAGCAAATCTATGTTCCATTCTTCACTTAGGTTTTTGCCGCCATCTTTACCAAACAAATAGTATTTACGACCTTCTTCTGCCAGGAAATAGCTCATGTTTTCTACTACTCCGAGTATTTCTTGTTTTAAATGCGGATTGGTAAACATATCAAGCGCTTTTCGCGTATCAGCCACAGCTACTTCTTCTGGTGTGGTAACTATCACCACACCACTTAATGGTATATGCTGCATGATGCTTAAGTGCGCATCTCCCGTACCCGGCGGTAAGTCTACAAATAGGTAGTCTAATTCTCCCCACTTCACATCAGTACAAAACTGAGATATTGCCTTGCTTAGCATTGGACCACGCCACACCAATGCCTGTTTAGATTCTACCAAATAACCGATACTCATAGTCTTTATTCCATTACATTCTACAGGCAGCATCAATTCTCCCTCCATAGCCGGTTTTTGTCCTTGTGTACCCAACAAGGTAGGGATGGAGGGACCATGTATATCTGCATCAAGCAATCCAACTTTAGCTCCCGCTTCACTCAGTGTTCTGGCAAGATTTATGGCCACCGTGCTCTTTCCTACGCCTCCTTTACCAGAGGCTACCGCTATAATATTTCGGATACCGCTAAGTATTGTGCTGTTTTCTCTACTGGATTGCACATTGCTGGTAATGTTTATTTGAACATCAGCATCTGCGCTAACCATCGTATGTATGGCAGTAGTGCATGCTCTCGCAATGCTTTCTTTCATCGGACAAGCTGGAGTTGTAAGCACGAGGTCAAAGGCAACCTTATGTCCATCTATCTCTATTTTTTGAATCATGCCAAGCGTCACCAAATCTTTGTTAAGATCCGGGTCATCTACATAGCTTAATGCTTTCAGTACTTGGTCTTGGGTCATCATATTTTTTTTTGTAAAAAAGGAAACATTCTTTTATTCATTTTGAGTACAAACCATTTTACGAACTGGTGTTCTCCCAGCAAGCTACCAATAGTGAAGAGCAATATTTGATACATAAAATAGACTATAACAATAGTGATAATCAGTTCGTACCAAATGAGTTCTGCGTAAGTTGACTTCTCAAACAAACTCATGGTAATGGGTCTACGTACAAAGGCAATGGAACTTCCGGTAATCGCGAAGATTATAAAAATCCAAACCATTCGTTTATCAGACTCAATGTTCCACTTTATTTTCAATTTCTCCCACAAACTTCTCATGATAGTGCAAAGCTATTTTTATTACTAACAAAGACCAAGGATAAAAGAACCCGCCTTAATGCAAATGCTTAATACTCCTATGGTCTTAAAAACAACATAGACCAGCCATCGCAATTTGGTCTGAAACTCTACTGCATAAAAAAGGATACAATTGTTGAAAAACTTATTTTAAATCTCATGTGTAATCTTAATATTTGTCTCCTAGTTAAGAACAGAGCATGAACCGCGTTATCACATCATTTAAGAAGGCAAATAAGGATTTATTGAAGTACATCATGGAAGAATTTCCTGATGGTGTGGAAGAAGAGACATTGGTTAGTTTTCCTAAAGCGGGTGGGGGAAGTATTCGTGCACTAGAAATTGAAATGGGGGATACCATTTACTTAGTTAAGATGGAGGATGAAGAATACTATCAGAAATTTATGGCTAAGGAAGAGGATGACGAAGACGATGAAATAGCTTCACCTAATGTAGAAGATGATATTGAAGAGGTAGAAGTAGACCAAGAAATTGAGGACGAAGATGAGACAGATGAAATCGACGAACCCAGTGACAACGAAGATGACGAAGACGAGGATTAACCATTAATCCGAGTTTACTGATACCCTAAGAAATTTTATAAATCACAAAAAGCATAGCGTAGTTGCTATGCTTTTTGTGATTTATAGAAGTTGAAATCCTGTCAATTATCCTGTTTGACACAGTAAATTTTTCGGATTAACTGCCGCTACGTCACTATTATACTATATGGGACTGAGTAAACGTATAGTAAAGCCTAGTAGTTTATACTTTGATAACGTTGCGTTTAAATCCTTGGGCAATAAACACTCCACCTTTTTTCAGCATAAAATTTCTTGTTTTACCCCAAAAATAAAAGGGGGACATAAGTCCCCCTTTCATAAACGTAGCTTTTAGTTTTTGGTTTTAAAGACTAGTATACTAGTTTAAAGTCTACTCTGCGGTTTAATATTCTGCCAGAATTTAATGCATTATCTGCTACTGGTTTTGTTTCACCGTATCCGATGGTCGTCATACGAGCCGCATCTACTCCTTTGTTAGCAATATATGCTTTAACGGCATCCGCTCTTTTTTGAGATAATACAAGATTAACATCATCAGCGCCTTGATTATCGGTGTGGCCTTCAATCACAACACTTGCCTCTTTATATTCTTGCATAATACCTGCTAATAAATCAAGATTAGCATAAGATTGTGGCTTGATTATGTCTTTAGCGCTTTCGAAGTAAATTCCACTTGCAGCTATTCTAATTTTCTCTTTAACGTCTTTCTTAATTTCAGGACAACCCTTATTAGTTGCTGGTCCTGCTTTTGTTGGACAAACATCTTTATGATCATATACACCATCACCATCGCTGTCTGGGCAACCTTCTCCTTCTTTAGATCCTGCCATTAGTGGACATTTATCTTCAGAATCTTGTACACCATCTTTATCAGAATCTGGACAACCATTAAATTCAGCTATACCTGAAACCTTTGGACATTTATCCTCAGAATCTTGAATTCCGTCACCATCCGTATCTGGACAACCATTAAATGCTTTTAATCCTGCAACGTTTGGACATTTATCTTCGTCATTTACAACGCCATCTTTATCATCGTCTAACGGACAACCCACTGTATCCACTTGATACCCTACTGGAGTGTTAGGACAAATATCAAAATCATCGCTAATTCCGTCATCATCAGCATCTTTAATTTTATATGATGACCCTGAATTACCATTACTACCAAAATTAAACACAAAACCAATGTTGTGGTATAAGTAAATATCGTGTAGCGGTTTGTTTCCCTCACTAGCGCTATTTAATCTAGCACCCGCAATAGCAAATGGTGCGCCATCATAGTTATCATCAAATGAATAGTTAACCTGCTCGCTTACTACTAAATCAAGTGCATCGGTTAGGCCAATTTTAAAACCTGCAGCAGCATTCCAATGAGAAGCTAACCAAGTTCTTGTACGAGATGCGTAATAGTAGGTCTCTGGATCTCCTACCAACGTAGATCCTTCTGAAAATTTCGATATAGATTTCACAGCACCCCAACCAGCTCTAATAAAAGGTTTAAATGTTGCATCTTCTGGCATGATTGTTCCGTTATTCAACTTGAAGGTTACACCAATCATTCCCTCTGTAATATGTGATCTAAAACCTTGTCGATAAGATTCTGCTTTCAACACATCCCAAGACTCTTTATAAAATCCTAAGTCTCCGGTAGAACCATATATGTTTACATCAAAAGAAGAGTTTAAATACATGCCTATTGCACCACCTACAGCTTGGTAATTTGGAGCTTTTTTGAAGTACAGGGAAGATCCTAAATCTCCATGATATTCTCTAATTCCTCCATTAATTTCAATTCCAAATTTTTTGGTGTTAGATTGAGCTTCCGCTCCCATTGCTATTACAAGCGATAAAACCAGCAGTGTAATTATGTTTTTGTTCATATTAATAGTACCTTTTTATTAATTTAAGTAAGCAATATTACATTAATTTGACAAACCAAAAAAATATTTTTTAGATTTTCAATTCTAAATTTTGCACTTATCACGGTCTTTTTTGCAAAAACGAATCAAACAGCAGTTATGAATCTACCTATTTTGAGGCTATTGCAAGTCACTCCTTACTCATCTGAGCGAAATGTCATTTTTTGCCTATTCGAGATAACGGTTCACTCTATCATTTTACAACGATGACGTTTTATGGCACCACCACAAGTTTGATTAGCAAAAAGTAAGTCGTTTATGAATGCAGGAATGCCTTTTTTCTACTGTAATAATAAATAGAGAATGCACCTAAAAACATGTAGTAAAAATTGAATAGCCACCCAAAGATTCCAAAACCAAATGAATAGAAGCCTGTAAATACGAGAAATAACACACCTGCCACCAATAAATGAAAGCCAATAGACCTAAGATTACGCAGCAAAATCAATCCCAAAAGCACTATAAAACTACCCACCATACGAAATAATGAATGTTTCTGATATATAGCAGGAATCAAAACAAGTTCAGCCTCGGCAGTTATAAAATTAATGGCGTCCATTGATTCATCGTCATTTTTTTGGGCAGCCTCACTTTGGAGTTGTGCAAGCATACCTTCTCGTAATTGCACTACCTCATCAGGTTGACTATACCCTCCATAATTACTCACTATCATAAAAGCGAATAAAAATGTAAGAATCCTGCTTATCCATATAAATCTGCTACCTATTTCCATACTAATTTTAAAAGATTGCAAAGTAAATGAAAAAGCCCCCCTATAAACTATCTGAAAATACGGGGAAATTGTTATTCCCCATACCCTAAGCACGCCAGCAATCGCTAAAATGGTCACTTACCATACCAACAGCCTCCATATATGCCATGCAAGTGGTGCTGCCCACAAATTTAAAACCTTCTTTTTTTAACGCTTTGCTCATGGCATCACTTTGAGGAATTGTAGCTCGTACATCGGACCACGTTTTAATTGGAATAACAACCGTGTCAAACCTGGTAAATTGCCAAATAAACTGATTAAACGAACCATATTCTCTTTGCAAACGCAAAAATTGCTGTGCATTATTTATCGCTGCTTCAATCTTTCCTCTATGTCTTATAATAGCAGGATTTTGCACTAAAATTTCTATTTCATTCTCACGATAATTTGCCATTTTTTCTGCATTGAAATTATCAAACGCCAACCTAAATGCCTCCCTTTTTTTTAGAATAGTATGCCAACGTAATCCGGCTTGAAAGGTTTCTAAAATAAGATGCTCAAATAAATAATGGTCATCATGACTTGGTATTCCCCATTCGGTATCATGGTAATTTACGTACTGTGCATCTTTAAGGCACCAGTTGCATCTTTTTTTGTTGTCTTGTGGGTCATAGGTTACCTTTACCATACTGTTTTATGTTAGAAACAAATAACGACATAGATTTTTCAACCAACAACGATGTTCCTATAGAAGAAGTAATTGCTCAAATGGAAAAAGAACTTCAAATGAGTGGCGAATATTATGTTTTTACTTCTGCTGACCCTCCTGCACTTATTCAAGAACTTGCAGATTATCTGAGCAGCATAAAAACCAGTTATGGTATAGCTAATTTATTTTACAGAATAGATGTTAGTACAAAAAAGGCAGATCCTTCTTTACCAACCTATGACGCATTATCCCTACTTGCTTGGAACCGTGTATTTCAGAAGGTATGGTTTAGACGGAATTTTGTGTAAGTATTTTGTACAAAACCAAGAAGTGCTACTATCAAAAAAAGGATTAAAACTGAAAATAAATAAAAGGTTGTAAGTCTGAAGAAGTAGCCTGATAAATCACAACTATTACCATTACAAATAGGACTATTTTCACGCCGTAAGAAGCTTCGCTGTACCACCACTCGGCTCTGTTTTTAAGATTACTTGGTAAGAAATGAATGACGAATCCTGTTAAGATTAATGCAAATACCTTCCAATAGGCTAACACCCGAGTGCCAATACCTGCCAAGTCAAAATTCGTAGTAATATTATTCAGCATTAGTTTTGCAGTATACATATCTGTCGCCCTAAAGTACATCCAACAAAACGCTACAAAATGAAATGTAATTAGGATTGATACATACTTACCCAATCTTGATGCGGGTACTTTTATATTTTCTGACCATAATTTATGCAGTGCTAGCGCTAAGCCGTGTAATGCGCCCCAAACCATAAACTTAAGTGCCGCGCCATGCCACAATCCCCCGATTAGCATTGTGATTGCCAGATTTAGGTAGGTTCTTAGTTTGCCTTTTCGGTTCCCGCCCATGGAGATATAGAGATAATCTCGTAGCCACGTAGAAAGCGAAATATGCCACCTGCGCCAAAAGTCTGTTATGCTATTGGCCTTATAAGGGCTATTAAAATTAATAGGCAATGTAAAACCAAGTAACGCAGCTAGGCCAATTGCCATATCTGAATATCCTGAAAAGTCACAGTAAATCTGAATAGAATAGCCATAAACAGCCATTAGATTTAAAAACCCACTGTATATTTCGGGTGTATCAAAAACCCGGTCTACAAAATTAACAGAGATGTAATCGCTAATCACCACCTTTTTAAAAAGACCCACCAGTATAAGAAAAACAGCCTTACCAAAACCACTACTGCTCAGGTAGTAAGGTTTCCTGATTTGCGGCAAAAACTCCGATGCACGCACAATAGGCCCTGCAACCAATTGCGGAAAAAAACTTACAAAAAAGGCGAAATCAAAAATATTGGCACACGGCTTTATGCTGCCCCTGTATATATCAATACTATAACTAAGGGTTTGAAAAGTGTAAAATGAAATACCCACTGGGAGCAATATGTGATGAATATCAAAATTTTCACCACCTATTCCATTAGCAAATGCCGCCAAGAAATTATACACTTTAAAATCTGCACCTGTCAAAGCATTTATGGAATCGACTATAAAATAAGAATACTTGAAAAAAAACAGCAGGCCAAGATTAGACAAAATACTAAACACTAGAAAAAGCTTTTTTTGCCATTTTTCTTTTACTATGTAGATGCCATATCCGCAACCATAGTCCAATAATGTGCTAAACAAAAGCAATAAAAAGTACCATCCGCTGCATTTATAGTAGAAGAATAAACTAAAGAGTAACAAGTACAAGTTACGCGCTCTTACCTGCTTGTGCAGTAAGGTAAAACCCGCAAACATGATTGTAAACAAAAACAGGAAGACGTACTGATTAAATAATAAAGGGTTATTAGCAGAGTACGAAAAAATTTCTTCAACCCTTAACATACTAGTTTGGATATTGATGTATAAGCGCTTCGTACAATAATTCTCCTTGAAGTGCGTATCCTTCCTTCGTAAAATGAATAAGATCTCCGCTTGCAAGCCCCTCATTTTTCCATTTTACCATAGAATTACTTCCCCCCATTATCTCATACCAATTCCATACCGCAACATTTTCTTCTATTGCCAGTTCCACGAGCGCATCAGCAATTTTTTTGGTATTGGGGTTATTATTCTTCTGATAAAAATGGTCTGAAGGAGAGGTGAGTAATATGGATGTATTGGGGTTTTGACTTCTAATCTTAACAATTAGAGTTCTATAATTTTCTTTAATACACGACACACAAAATCCCGAGCTTGGTCGATACCCATCATTTGTTCCAAAGCTTACAATAATCAAATTAGGATTAAGGTCGGCTGATTGCTTCTCAAAGTTCGTACATTTTAAGTACTGCGCTAGTGTGCTCCCATTTATCCCCATAGCGTGATAAAGGACGCCCGGGTTTTCATTTTCTAAAATGATACCTTGCAATTCTGGCAGGCTTCCATTTTCAGCAACAGGACTAAATTGAAGGCTGTCTTCTTTATTTTTAAAATAAATTACATTTCTATTTCCTTCGATTGGAGAATAATGACTTGAAAATTCCGTGGGTCTAAAGCTGCCCCTATTGGTTAAAAAAGTCAACTTGGTAAATGCAGCATAATTACCTTCCTTCTTGCCTGCATCCATAGTAAACTTAGCGTTATCTGAAGCGGCAATCGAGTATCCAGACATTCCGATGTCGCAATTCCCACGGTGTAAAATAGAGCCATAGTGCCAGTCTCCCTCATAACTAAAACCAATATCAAACGCTCCGTTTGTGTGCGCTATTTTATACGGAAAAACAAAGCCTCTCCCCGCATTCCCAAAACAATCTTGCATTTTTTTACGTACATGGCTTGTCATAAAATCTGCTTGAATATGTGAATCTCCAAGGTGAATTATGGAAACTGTTGTCGTTTGTTGCATCTCCAAAGCCTTTAAGGACTCGAAAAAGGAACGTAACGCATCGGGGTTTACTATTTCATTCTTACGAACGTCTACTTCAGATCGGTCAGAAAACGAGGAGACCAGAATCAAGAAAAGTAAGTAGACGTACTTAGACATGCTAACTATATTTTCCTCCGTATTTTTTCTTAATGTCGGTAGATATTTTCTTAACTTCTTGCTCTTGATCTGACTTACAAATGAGCAAAGCATCGGCGGTATCTATCACAAAATAGCCATCTAAGTCGTTAATAACGATTAGCTTTTTACTATCGCTGATAACCAAGTTATTCGAAGAATTGGAAGCATGCAATGTTGCATTTAGTACGGTATTTGTCTCCCCAGTAGCTATTTTTTCATGAACACTTTTCCAGGTTCCTAGATCGCTCCAGCCAAAATCCGAAGGTAGCACATATACATTATCTGCCTTTTCTAAAAGACCGTTATCAATAGAAATGCTACTTATCTCGGTATATATTCGTTGAATATGACTAACTTCAATTGCCGTATTGTATGCGCCTTTACCTTCCGAAAAAGTTAAATTCATCTCCGGTAAATGTTCATTGAGTGCTTTTAAAATAGAAGGTATACTCCATACAAACATTCCGCTATTCCAAAGAAAATCTCCACTTTCTAGAAACTTTTCAGCCAGCTCCATTGGAGGTTTCTCGGTGAAGGTTTTGACCTTGTTTATCCCTGAACTTACTTCCTTTTCGTCAAATTGAATGTAACCATATCCGGTATCTGGTCGGTGCGGTTTTAACCCCAACGTGATCAGTGCATCGTGATCCTTTGCATACCTATGTGCCGTATGCATTTGATTAATAAAATTAGTCGTATCCTGAATAAGATGATCGCTTGGGGCTACAATTAATACCCCATCTTCTGATAATTCTGAAATTTTATGTGCAGCATAGGCAACACACGCAGCAGTATTTTTTCCAACTGGCTCACCCAGTATTTGATTCGAAGAAATTTCTGGCAACTGCTCTTTTACGAGGTTTACATAATCACTATTCGTAATAATAAAGATGTTCTCGGGAAGCAAAAGTTGCGTATAACGATCGTACGCATCCTGAATTAATGTTTTGCCTGTGCCAAGTATATCTAAGAACTGTTTAGGTTTATGTTCTCTACTAATAGGCCAAAATCTGCTACCTATTCCTCCAGCCAAAATAATGGCATATGTATTTTTTAATTGTTTCAAATCAATCCTTCTTTAATTAAATCTTGTATATGAACTAAGCCAAATTCATTGTCTTCACGCACTACAATGAGATGATTTATTTTCTTTTCTCTAATATAATCAACACCATCCATGGCAAGCGTGTCGCCTTGCACTGTAGTTGGATTATGAGTCATAATATCTTTAGCAACAAAACTACCTATATTAGTATGGTTGGCAAGCATTCTTCTCAAATCACCGTCTGTTATAATTCCAACTAGAGAGCTATTCTTGATCACCAAAACTGCACCTAATCTTCCTTTGGTCATCGCAATAATACAATCTGATAACGTCTCGTTCTCTGTAACAGTAGGTCTTGCATTCGCTTGAGCCATATCACCTAACGTTAAATATAGTTTTTTTCCCAGAGCACCACCGGGATGATACTTCGCAAAGTCGTTTGACTTAAAATCTCTGCATTTTATTAACGCTACAGCTAAGGCATCACCCATCGCCATTTGCGCAGTTGTACTCGTAGTAGGTGCCAAATTATTGGGACATGCCTCCGCATCAACGGTAGTATCCAGAATGTAGGTGCTATTATGGGCTAAATACGAATCTAAATTCCCAACCATACCAATTAGGATATTATTATTTTTAGTTATTAACGGGGCAAGAGCCTTTATTTCTGGGCTATTTCCACTTTTGGAGATACAAATAACAAGGTCATCGTGCTGTATCATTCCCAGGTCACCATGTATTGCATCTGCCGCATGCATGTAAAGCGCGGGAGTACCAGTGCTATTAAAAGTAGCTACTATTTTCTGTGCTATTATGGCGCTCTTGCCGATGCCTGTAACTACAACCCTTCCTTTTATTTTTAAGATATCCTCTACGGCTTTGCTGAAGTTCTCATTTAATAAGGTACTTAACTTTTGCAAGCTGGCGCTTTCCATAAGGATGGTATTTATCCCTATTTGAAGTATTTCGGTAGATTTTAACACAATATTTTATGCAAATTAAAAATTTATTTCGTCAAGTGGTGTAAGTTGCCTTATATTAGTCCGACATTTAGAAGAATAAAGATAGAGAAGAGAAAAAAATGGCATCTGAAGTTGTTGATTTGAAGAAGAGTTTAAAAGAGTTTTTTGGTTTTGACTCGTTTAAAGGAATGCAGGAGGAGGTAATCTCAACCATTATGAAAGGTAATGATTGTTTCGTAATCATGCCCACTGGAGCAGGGAAATCGTTATGTTATCAATTGCCTGCTTTGATTTGTCCAGGCACGGCAATTATTATATCCCCATTGATCGCACTGATGAAAAATCAAGTGGACGCCATTCGGGGTTTTGGAGATAGTGATGCGGTAGCACACTTTCTAAACTCATCGCTTACCAAAACACAAACAGATAAGGTAAAAGCGGATGTGAGCTCTGGTAAAACCAAAATGCTATACGTAGCCCCTGAAACTCTAAAAAAAGATGAGACCATTGATTTTTTAAGATCTGTTCAAGTAAGTTTTGTTGCAGTGGATGAAGCGCATTGTATCTCAGAATGGGGTCATGATTTTCGTCCAGAATACCGCCGTATAAAACAAATCGTTAAAGAAATAGATGATGTGCCAATGGTGGCACTTACCGCTACGGCTACACCTAAAGTACAAATGGATATTCAAAAAAGTTTGAATATGCTAGATGCGCAAGTGTTTAAATCATCTTTTAACCGAGGGAACCTTTTTTATGAGGTAATGCCGAAGGGAAGCAAGGCGCAAACCATGAAAGACCTTATCTCGTTTGTAAACAAACGAAGAGGCCAAAGTGGTATTATCTATTGCCTTAGCCGAAAAAAGACCGAAGACGTTGCAGAAATACTTCTGGCCAACGGCATCAATGCGCTGCCTTATCATGCCGGACTGGATGCTAAAACAAGAGCTGGTAACCAAGATAAATTTTTAATGGAAGATGCAGATGTAATCTG
The DNA here is from genome assembly GCA_945889315.1 of Chitinophaga pinensis. Taxonomy (GTDB): domain Bacteria; phylum Bacteroidota; class Bacteroidia; order NS11-12g; family UBA9320; genus UBA9320. The sequence continues at coordinate 21,599 of CAMDBP010000019.1, read as the reverse complement.
TGCAACCATTGCATTTGGTATGGGAATAGATAAACCAGATGTGCGATTTGTGATTCATTACGATGTACCCAAATCATTAGAAGGATACTACCAAGAAACCGGAAGAGCCGGCAGGGACGGTTTAGAAGGCGATTGCGTTTTGTTCTACAATCCAAAAGATACCGAGAAATTAGAAAAATTTTTAAAAGACAAACCTGTAGCCGAGCGAGAAATAGGAACACAACTCATCTCAGAAATGGCCTATTTTGCCGAGTCTTCGCAATGTAGACGTAAATCTCTTCTTCATTATTTTGGCGAAAATTTTGACGCAGACAAATGCGACAAAATGTGTGATAACTGCCGCAATCCACGAGACACTATTGAAGTAACCAAGGAAATGGTGATGGCACTTAAAACTATAGATCATACCGCAGGAAAAGTAGCCATAAAGCATGTTATTGAAATGTTGATTGGAAAATCATCTCAAGAAGTTAAAGCCTATAAACACGATAAGTTTGAGTTTTTTGGAAAAGGAAAAGAAAAAGGTGCAAACTTCTGGAAAACCGTAATTCGATATGCTCAAATCAACAATTACATTGTTAAAAATATTGAATTATACGGCTTGCTTTCTATTAGCGAAGAAGGCTTAGCATTTATTCAAAGTCCTACTCGAATTGATCTAGCACAAGATCGTGAATTTGAAGCAATTAGCGATTCAGATTTTGACAACATACAACTTGAAGCCGTTTTTGACCAAAGACTTTACGGTCAACTTAAAGACCTTCAAAAAGAGGTTGCCAAAGAAATGGGACTTCCTCCTTATGTAATTTTCCAGCAAACTTCCCTAGAAGATATGGCATTTAAATATCCTATCACCATGGAGGAAATGGAAAATATAACAGGGGTAGGTAAAAACAAAGCAAGAAAGTTTGGTACAAAATTCATTGAACTTATTGCAGAGTATGTAGAAACCCATGAAATAGAGCGCCCAGATGACCTAGTTCTTAAGTCTGTAGTAAACAAAAGCGCACGAAAAATACACATCATTCAAAATATTGATAAGAAAGTGCCTCTGGAGGATATAGCTAAGGGGCAAGGTTTAGATTACGAGGAGCTACTGGAAGAACTAGAAGCTATTGTATACTCTGGAACCCAAGTAGATCTTATGTATTACATCGATGAATTGATTGATGACGAAGGTCGGGAAGACATATACGAGTATCTTAAATCTGATGACACGGGCAGTATTGATGCTGCTGTTAATGCTTACGATGGAGAATTTTCTCATGAAGAAATGAAAGTATTTCAAATACAATTCATGAGCGATGTTGCAAATTAAAAATATCCAATTAAATTTGCACCCGAATTGGCCGATGGTGTAACTGGCAACACGTCTGTTTTTGGTACAGAAGAGTCCAGGTTCGAAACCTGGTCGGCCAACCAAAGTGAAAAAAAGAGGTTTTTTTACCTCTTTTTTTCTTTACTATAGAGCGTAAAAAACTCAATAGTTTATGATAACCCTTTTGAAGTATAAGGGGTGAAAGTAAAACAACGATATGCCCTCTTTTATAAATAAAGTCAAAATATTTGCCGGATCCGGCTCAGAACCACTCGGAGCGAAAATAGCTCTCGCTTATGGTCAAAAATTAGGTACAGTTACGGTTAACATTTTTAGTGATGGCGAATTTCAGCCATGCATTGACGAAAGTGTGCGTGGATGTGATGTGTTTATCATTCAATCTACCATGCCTCCTGCAGATAACCTAATGGAGTTGTTGATGCTTATTGATGCAGCTAAACGAGCATCTGCTCACAAGGTGGTTGCCGTTATTCCTTACTTCGGATTAGCTAGACAAGACAGAAAAGATAAACCGCGCGTTCCTATTAGTTCTAAAATGGTGGCCAACATTCTTACAGCCGCTGGTGCAGACCGCGTAATGACCATGGACTTACACGCACCACAAATACAAGGATTTTTTGATATACCGGTGGACCACTTAGATTCTACCGTAATCTTTATTCCTTATATCAAAAGCATACAAACTCCTGACCTTGTACTCGCAGCTCCTGACGTGGGAGCCACAAAAAGAGTGAGAGAATTTGCTAAGTTTTTAGGTACCGAAATGGTGATTTGCGATAAAGCACGTAAGAGAGCAAATGAAATCGCTTCTATGACTGTGATTGGAGACGTAGAAGGAAAAGATGTGGTACTCATTGACGATATATGCGACACAGCCAACACGTTGTGTAAAGCAGCATCACTTATCAAAGAGCAAGGTGCTAAATCGGTAAGAGCTGTATGTACGCATCCGGTTTTGAGCGGTAAAGCCTACGAAAATTTAGAAAACTCTGTGCTCGAAGAAATCATACTTTGTGATACCATACCTATAAAACCAGGGAATTATAACAAGATAAAAGTACTAAGCGTAGATAAACTATTCGCAAATGCCATCAGAAATGTATCCGAGTTCGAATCTATCAGCTCGTTATTTAACATATCGGATACCTATCAACCAGAATTAATTTAACAATAACGATTTTAATATTTAGAAAATGAAAGTAATCGCACTAAAAGGTGAAGTTAGAGACGCATTAGGAAAGTCTTCTAACAAAAAACTAAGAAACGAAGGTAAAGTACCTTGTGTTATTTATGGAAAAGGTGAGAATCACCATTTTTCAGTTTATCAAGCTGATTTTAAGCATTTAGTATATACACCTAACACGTATCTAGTGAAACTAGAAGTAGGAAATATAGTGAAGTTAGCTAAAGTTCAAGAACTTCAGTTTGAGCCAGTATCGGAAGATATTATGCATGCTGATTTTATGGAAGTAACTGCCGATAGCCCAATTGCTATACCTGTACCTGTAAAAATAGTAGGAAACTCTCCGGGTGTAAGAGCCGGTGGTAAGCTTCAACTTAAAATCAAAAAACTTACCGTAAAAGGTTTAATTGCTGATTTACCTGAGTACATAGAAGTTAACATCAATAAATTACAAATAGGTAAAAGTGTGAAGGTTGGTGAAATTAATGTAGAGAATCTTACTTTATTAGATTCACCAAACAACTCTATCGTTTCTGTAATCGTAACTAGAGCTGCAAGAAGTGCGGCTGGAGCTAGTGCTGTCGTAGAAGACGAAGAAACTGCGACAGAAGATACAGCAGAGGATACAGCAGAAGAATAATTTCTGATTGATCTAAAATTAAAAGCCCCTAATCTTTCCATTAGGGGCTTTTTTGTAGGTTAAAATGGGCTGAAACCATGTTTATGAAAGGATGTACTTACTTGATCGGTTTCTTTAAGATATAACCACCTACCGACTCCTTAACCACTTCTTCTATATTTTCAAACTCAAAATTCAAGGCTTTCTTAATTTTAGCATTATCAAAATAGTTTTGGGAAACACTGGCTCTCACCGTTTCTTTACTTAACATACCACGAAGGCCCAAAAACTCTTTAATAGCCACTATACCATAGACCGCCTTATAGAGAAATCCCTTAATCTCGATACTGGGATTTTTAGTTCCCAATGCCTTGGTCATATAATCGGCCACCTCCTTAAAACGTTTATTCTCACTCACTACTATAAAGCGCTCGCCAGTTATATCTGAAAGGCACAACTGCTCTGCTGTGCGCGCAACATCCTTTACGCCCACCCAGCCCGTTACGCCATTGCTGTAGAAGGGAAAGCCTGACGAGGCATTCTTAAATAATCGATTAGATCCTTTATTCCAATCGCCGTAACCCAAAATAATACCCGGGTTTATCGCTACTACCGAAAGTCCCTCTTCTTGAGCCCTCCATAACTCACACTCTCCTAAGTGCTTTGTAAATCCATAGTTACTGTGCCGTAATTCATTATCCCACTCGGCATCTTCGTTAACCAGCGAAGCATTTCCCTTTTTTGAAATAGCGGCTATACTGCTGCAATACAACAGTTTTTTTACCCCAACATCCATCGCTACATTTACCACGTGGGCAGTATAGCTATGATTTATTCGGATTAATTTTTTAAAATCTCGTTTTCGGTAAGAAATTACGCCTGCCAAATGCATGACGTAATCCACGCCATAAAAACTTTCTTGTAAACCGACGATATCAAATAACTCACACGGATGCCAGGTTAGATTATCATATTCCAATGGCGTGAGGTCGTAGCATTCTTTTACCGTATTAAACTCTGCTAAGCTTGAAGAAGGCCGCATAATAGCGCGAACAGTATGTCCATTTTTGAGTAAGTGATGTATAATATGTACACCCAGAAATCCATTGGCACCCGTTATGGCAAAAATCACGATTAGCTTGCTTTATTTTTGTAAGCTACGAATATATTTAATGTTAGAAGAATACTTAAGTAAAATAAGTCCAAAAGGCGATTTTAGTCCATATCAATTGGGTGCTAGTGTGTCTTATTACAGTGACACTTTTCCCGATTTATCTTCTAAAAAAATAGCTTTACTAGGCGTTGGCCGTAATGATGGTCAAGTGCAAGGATGTGATTTAATCAGGGAAGAGATGTATAAGCTCGTTACCCATACGCATTTAGAAAATAGTATTGTAGATATTGGTAACTTACCAGCAGGTGAAACCCCTGCAGATACACATGCTGCTCTATTTGACATCGCTAGCGAGTTGAAAAATAAGGGCCTAATTACTGTTCTTATAGGAACACACATAGACCAAGGGGAATCACTTTTTAAGAGCTACGTTGCCAGTGATAAAGCTGTAGAAATATCGCTCATTTCCTCTTATTTGCCCTTATTAGAATACCAACTTCTGCATCGTATTTGTACCAATTATTCTGATCAATTAACTACCTTAAATGCATTGGCGTTTCAAGCACCATTTATACCTACCAAAGCAATTGATACCTTACAAAACCTAAATTTCGGCCATTATCGCTTGGGATCCATAAAAAATAATATGGAGGATGCTGAACTATATTTACGAAATGCTGCCATTACGTTATTTGATCTAAATGCCATAAAACACAGCGATGCCCCCGGCAAAAAAGAAGCACAACCCAATGGACTTACAAACGACGAAGCATGCCAACTTGCTCGCTATGCAGGATTAAGTGATGTATCATCATTTTTTGGCTTGTTTGAATATTATCCTGAGCATGATCATCAAAACGTAACGGCCAAACTAGCGGCTCAATTAATATGGTATTACTTGGATGGATTTACGGCACGTACAAATGATCTGCCTACTATGCATGACGAATTTTTAAAATACCGTTGTGACATAAAAGATAATCAACTTCCCATACTATTTTTAAAAAGTAAACGAACCAATAGATGGTGGATGCAACTTGAAAATCAGAATATTCCTTGCTCATATGCCGATTATCAAAAAGCGGTAGCTGGAGAGTTATCCGAGAGATATCTAGATGTTCTTAAAAAACTCTATTAATCCATTTACGTAGATCATGTATGCCACAGCATAAAATTTTCAAACCTGTTTTTTGAACTTAAGCAATCCATAAATTGTAGGATGGTAAAACCAAAACTATACTATTGATTAGGCACTTCATTACTTGGAAATGCAACCTCTATCCGGTCAAACATGACCATCATTTATAGAAATTTAATGTTAACTTTGAATGGCAATGAAAACCAATTTAAGTATTAAAGATTTAGAAAATCTTAGCGGAGTCAAAACCCATACCATAAGGGTATGGGAAAAACGATATAATTTAATTGAGCCTCAACGGACAGCGACCAACATTCGATTTTACGAGAATAAAGATCTCAAAAAATTATTAAACGTTTCATCGCTTATTAGTAGTGGAATGAAGATTAGTACAGCAGCCAAGCTTAGTACAGAAAAACTTAATTCCGCCGTAGAAAATCTATACAAAAATAGCAAAGACACGTTTGAAACACTGGTGGTTAATGATTTAGTTATCGCAACCTTAAATTTTGATTTTTTTTTATTTGACAAGTCCTACACTGGATACTGTGAAATATACGGTTTTGAGGCGAGCATTGAGAAAATATTATACCCATTACTTGTACGAATAGGACTCTTATGGACCGTTGATAAGATAAACATCGCACAGGAACATTTTTTAAGTCAACTCATAAGGCAAAAGCTCTTTACCGCTATCAATGAGGTGTCAATTAAAGCGTCTGCTAGTAAATTTTTACTCTATCTGCCAGAAAACCAACATCATGAGATAGGACTATTATACGCCTACTACCTCATTAAGAAAAAAGGAATTCAGTGCGTTTATTTGGGGCCAAACGTTCCACTTTCTTACGCAAAATACTGCGCAGAAACAATAAAAGCAACGCATGTTATTTGCTCATTTACTATACCCATTTCAAAAGGTAAAATGGCGGCATATATGGAGACAATGAGTGAATATTTTAAAGATTGCAAGGTTATTATTCATAGTTCGATGTTAGACAAATTGGACACACAAAAGCATCAATCCTTGTCATTTTTATCCACTATTGATGATTTAAAAAAGATGCTAAACTAAATCACAGTTATTTTTTTGATACAAAAATTCTATCCCTTTTAATCACAACGTATAAATTAATATTTAAGTTTTAAGTGGTAATTTTGGATTGACACCGTACAACGAATTACCTAAAATTAGCTCCAGATGGAAGGGCTACCTTCAGATAAAACATGATTTTATGTGTAAAATTAAAATCGTTTCAAAACAAAAACGACCACCACATTAAATGGTAGCCGTTTCTCTAAAAAAGTAAACTTAGTTAACCTAAATACGATTTTAAAATTTTGCTTTTACTAGACTTACGAAGTCTTCTTAAGGCCTTTTCCTTGATTTGACGTACACGTTCGCGTGTAAGCCCAACTTTATCTGAAATATCCTCAAGCGTATGAGCTGGTCCACCATCTAGTCCATAGTAATATTTCAATACATCTCTTTCTTTTTCAGAAAGTGTAGATATCACACGATTAATTTCTTTTCTAAGCGATTCATCCATCAGTGGTTGATCTGGATTAGGCTCATCATTATTATCAAGCACACCAAGCAAACTGTTATCTTCACCTTCAATAAGCGGAGCGTCTATGGATAAATGTCTGCCCGAAGATTTAAAGGCATTCTCAACCTCAGTAACACTTATTTCTAATTCTTTAGCAATTTCTTCAGGAGTTGGTTCACGCTCTTGGAGTTGTTCGAGTCTAGCTGCTGCTGCACTTATTCTTCCGATGCTACCTACTTTATTAAGTGGCAAACGTACAATACGTGATTGATCTGCCAATGCCTGTAGAATCGATTGACGAATCCACCATACCGCATACGAGATAAATTTAAATCCACGCGTTTCATCAAAACGTTTAGCTGCTTTAATAAGACCTAGGTTTCCTTCGTTTATCAAGTCACCTAAGGTAAGTCCTTGATTTTGATATTGTTTTGACACCGAAACCACAAAACGTAAATTAGCATTTACGAGTTTCTCTAGAGCAGCTTGATCACCATCCCTAATTCTACCTGCTAACTCTACCTCTTCTTGAGCATCTATCATCGCCACTTTACTTATCTCATTAAGATATTTATCGAGCGATTTGTTTTCCCGGTTGGTAAACTGTTTTGAAATTTTAAGTTGTCTCATTTATTATTAAATGTTTCTGCTTGTAATATGACTTGCAAAAGTATGTTTTTTTACCATAAAAGCTATAAAAATAAAAGGCTTGTAAGGCAATTTGTAGCTGCAAAAAGTATGCCTAAATGACAATATCGGATTCAACATTACTACCTTTGTAATTCTAAAACGCGAAAAGAGAAATGACTAATATTAAAATATCAGTAGCTAAAGGCGACGGAATTGGACCGGAGATTATGGATGCTGTTCTCTCTATTTTCGAGGCCGCCCAAGTGCCTTTGGAATACGAATTCGTATCAATGGGAAAAGGAGTTTATGACCTCGGGTATACTACGGGAATGACAGATGAGGCCAAACTCAGTATCGAGTCTACTGGAATTCTTTTTAAAGGTCCTATGGAAACACCCAAAGGGGGAGGCGTTAAAAGTATTAATGTAACCGCAAGAAAAACGTGGAATACGCATTCTAATATACGAAAATTTCAAACGATTAAAGGCGTAGAGACTGTTTTCAGTAAAGCAGGTATACCCATAAATCTAACTATCGTTAGAGAAAATATAGAAGATACATATGGTGGAATAGAGCATTTTATGACCAAAGATGTGGCCGTTAGTCGTCGCATTATATCAAGGCCAGGATCAGAACAGGTAATCCGTTCTGCATTTGAAACAGCATTAAAAGAAGGTTATAGCACAGTAACTTGCGGACATAAAGCTAATATAATGAAGCTAACGGATGGAATGTTCCTGGACACTTTTTATGATATAGCAAAGGAATACCCCCAACTCAAGGCCGAAGATATTATCGTTGACGCATTGTGCATGAAGCTTGTTTGTACACCTCAACAATTTGAATGCATTGTGCTTACGAATTTGCAGGGAGACATAGTGTCGGACCTTTGTGCTGGACTAGTTGGTGGATTGGGTTTCGCACCATCCGCTAATATAGGTGATCATATCAAAATTTTTGAGGCTGTGCATGGAACTGCACCGGATATTGCAGGCCAGAATAAGGCAAACCCAACTTCACTTTTGATGAGCGGCGTATTAATGTTAAATCAGTTAGGATTAGATCCCTTTGCTTCTGCTATTCAAAATGCACTAATGACCACCATAGAAAATGGCATACATACTGGTGATTTTGGCGAAAACAGGTCCACTTCTGTTGGCACTAAAGAGTTTACACAAGCAATTATTGAAACATTAAACATCGATATTATCATGGTTAGTAGTCTAGCTAAATACACAAAGCCCAAGCTACCATCCACTAATAAAATGATGGTGAGTAGTAGCGAAATTATTGAAACAGTCGGTATCGATATTTTTGTAGAATCAGAACAACAAGCAAGCGAAATCGCAACAATTGTACAAAATCATCTCGATGAGGATATGGAATTAACAACCATCACCAACAGAGGAACCCAAATTTGGCCAGAAGGTTCTGTCTTTACAGACTTGGTCGATACTTATGTTGTTCGTATAGAGAAAAACACAAGTGGCGTTATAAAGAAAAAGAAATTTATGGAACAAGCCATCCACTTATACGAGTTTCTTAATATTAGTTCCATCGAAATGCTAATAACCATAGATGGTAAACGAAAATACTCATTGGCACAGGGCCAAAAAGCAAGTGTGTAAAGGTGAGTACTTCCAGTAATATAACAAGCTACTTTACGGGTAAAAAGCTAATTATTCCTGTTTTAATTGGAATACTTACTGCTGCCTACTTTTTCTTCCAAGGATTTGACCTTGAGGCATATGACAGAATAAACTGGACAGGATTAAGCACACTTTGGATAGCGTGCGCGCTACTCATGGTACTTACACGATTATTAGGATATTCCTACAGGCTAATCGTTCTTTCTAATTATCAACTCAGTTGGAAACAGGCCATGCAAATCATTGTACTTTGGGAGTTTTCTTCTGCTATCTCTCCAGGAATTGTAGGGGGAACCGCCGCTGCATTTATTCTCCTTGCCAAAGAAAACAAAATCAATGCCGGTAAAGGTACTGCTATGGTACTCGCCACATCGTATCTCGATGTATTATTTTATGTTTTAGCGGCGCCCTTTCTTTGGCTATTTGTAATCACTTCTGAAGTAATACCTACACACATCAATTATATATCTGGCTTGCAAATTCAGTATTTATTTATAGCAGCATATGGACTCTTTCTTGCTTGGTGCTTACTCATTTTTATAGGCATCTTTTTTAAACCGCAAGCCATAAAGCGGGTAGTAATCTGGATTTTCAAACTTCCCCTTTTGCTTAGATATAAAGATAAGGTCGTAATCTGGGGAGACAACCTGGTAGTTGCTGCGATAAATTTCAAGAATGAGCCCATTCAGTATTGGTTCAAAGCATTTGGGGGCACCCTAGTTGCTTGGATTTCTCGATTTCTATTGGTTAATTTTTTAATCTTAGCCTTAGGAAACGGTGCTTCAATGGCAACCATATTTGCAAAACAACTGGTAATGTGGGGAGCGCTAATGGTACCTATCACGCCCGGAGCCACAGGTATGGCAGAATGGTTATTTGGTGGATTTATGGGAGAATATTTTGCCAACGCGCAACTTGCGAATACAACAGCATTTCTTTGGAGATTGTTGAGTTATTGGCCATACCTCTTTGCAGGAATTATCGTTTTCCCAGTTTGGTATAAACGCGTTAACAAAAATAAACTGTCTGAATCAAATTAAGAATTAACACAGGTCAACATCGTAAGGTATGAACATGATTTCAAAAACAACCCTTTTTACTAATCTAGAAACCCTACATTTGCGTTTGCAATGAGTAACAAACCGAATATCGGCATCACTATTGGAGATTTTAATGGCGTAGGGCCTGAGTTAATACTCAAAACACTCGGGAATAATCTCGTTTTTAACTACTGTACCCCTGTGGTATATGCTACCTCCTGTATACTTAAGTTTTATACGGATCTATTAGGATATGCGCCCTTAGAAATAAACATCGTTCATAGAAAAGAAGACATCAAGGCCGGAGTAGTTAACCTCCGAATTTGCAGTGCCGATAAAATTGAAATTACGCCAGGAACCCCCAATTTACAAGGGGGTAAAGTAGCTTTTGATGCATTAAAACTTGCAGTTTCAGATGTAAAGGATGGAATAATTCAAGATATTCTTACCGCACCCATAGACAAACAAATGTGTGCAGAAGCGGGAATGACTTCTAATGGGCATACACACTATTTTGCGGAAGCATTTCAATCTGAAGTGCAAATGATTTTAGTAAATGATGACTTACGAGTTGCTATGGTAACCGGTCATACTGCTCTTGGTAATGTTGCAGGTGCGCTTAGCAAAGATAAAATAACCGATACTATAACGATGCTAAATCAAAATTTACAATCTGACTTTGGCATTAAAAAACCAAGAATTGCCGTTTTAGGCGTCAACCCTCATGGAGGAGACAACGGACTGATGGGAAGAGAAGAAATAGATATAATAAAGCCAGCCATTGCTCAAGTTCAAGCGGATGGAATTTTAGCAATCGGCCCCTATCCTCCAGACGGTTTTTTTGGAAGTGATAATGCGCGCAATTTTGATGGAATCGTTGGAATGTACCACGATCAAGTTCTAATACCTTTCAAACAAGTTGCCTTTAAAGATGGCATTAATTTTTCTGCAGGATTGCCTATTGTCAGGACAAGCCCAGACCACGGAACGGCATATGACATTGCTGGAAAAGGACAAGCAGACACCTCATCTTTTATTAACGCCTTGTATATTATCAATAAGGTGCATCGCAATAGAGCTGCTTATTTTGATCAAAGCACTGTACCGTTATCTTTCAAAGAACACCGAAGAGAAAAATTCAGTATTGGCGTGCCTGATTTAAGATAACTTGTGAATAATACTTGAAATATACGTAAAATAATTACCTTTGCACACTTTTTACAATGAAGTTGTCAGATTTCGATATTGATTTTATCAAGTTTAAAAACGAAAAAGATCAATTTCATTTTGAAATGAATAATAAGTTCTTTGGATTGAAAGAAAATAGCCTATATCATTCTGGTGATATAGATGTAGCTGTCACTTGCGAGAGAAATGAGAACACTATATCCGTAGACTATGTCTTGAACGGAATGGTAACTGGTGAGTGCGAAAGATGTTTAGACGACATAGAATTAGAAGTAAAAATTACTCATAATGAGCTAATTAAACTAACTCCTAACGATAGTTTGCTAACCGAAGAAAACTACATCTCTATTCACCATCCGGTATACAATGTGTATGATACCCTTTACGAACAAGTATGTATACATATGCCGTTAAGAAAGATTTGCGAGAACTCGACCAAGAAACAAGAATGTAAAATAGATCACCATCTAAGTACTTCTACTGATGAACCAATAGAAGACGAACGATGGGCACAATTAAAAAAAATTATAAAATAATAAAATGGCACATCCTAAACGTAAGATCTCCAAAACAAGAAGAGATAAAAGAAGAACTCATTACAAATTAGGTGATAGACAATTGCACAGAGATCCAGTTACTGGAGATGTTCACTTGTACCACCGTTTGAATTTAGAAACTGGCATGTACAGAGGTGTGCAAGTTATAGAGTCTAAAAACGCCGAATAAACGTATGAGAATTGGCATAGATGCCATGGGGGGCGATTTTGCCCCTTTAGAATGTGTAAAAGGCGTAGTAGCCGAGGCAAAAACTGAAAATTGTGAATTTCAGTTTTTTGTGTTTGGTGAAAAAGCAGCTCTAGACCCTTTTAAGGAGGAACTAGACCTGCCCAACATTACCGTTTTACATACTGGTGAAAGCATCGGAATGGCGGAGCATGCCACCAAAGCAGTAGCCTCTAAAAAAGAATCCAGTATAAATGTCGGAATGCATTATTTGGCAACAAACCAGATAGATGCTTTTATTAGTGCCGGAAATACCGGTGCTATGATGGTTTCCGCTTTGTATACCGTAAAAACTATTGAAGGAGTTGAACGTCCTGCGCTACCATCCGTTTTACCACAACGCAGCGGAACGATTGGTGTATTGCTAGATGTAGGAGCAAACAGTGATGTTAAAGCTGAAACGTTGGCCAAGTTTAGTGTCCTAGGCAGTGAATTTGCTAAAGCCGTGTATAACATTGAAAACCCACGTGTTGGTCTAGTTAATATTGGTGAAGAAGAAGAAAAAGGAAATCTTCTTACGAAAGCTGCGTATCCACTACTAAAGGCACAAAAAGGTATAAATTTTATAGGTAATGTAGAAGGTCGTCACCTTTTCATGGATAGTGTTGACGTAGCAGTTTGTGATGGATTCACCGGAAACGTCATCGTTAAAACATGTGAAGGCTTTTTTTATAATTTATTAAAACGAGGTGTGAACGATGAGTTCTTAAACCTCTTTAATTTTGAACATTATGGTGGCACACCCATTCTTGGCGTGCGTAAACCAGTGATAATAGGTCATGGTATTTCTAAGGAAAAAACATTTAGAAATATGATCAAACTTGCTAAAAATGTAGTTGATTCTAAACTAATCGAAAATATAGAAAAATCATTTTCTGCATCTACTAGTAGTTAACCAACCAAAAACCAAAGATATGCGAGCAGCTATAACAGCAGTAGGAGGGTATGTTCCAGACAAGATCGTAACAAATAAGGACTTAGAAAAGTTAGTGGACACCACTGACGAATGGATACTATCACGGACAGGAATCAAAGAAAGGCGGAAAATGGAAGATGGGACTGCAACTAGCGATATTTGCGTGGAAGCCATTAAACAAATTCTTGCTAAAAAGAATCTTAACCCACAAGATATAGATCTTATCATTGTGGCAACCGTAACTCCAGATCACGTTTTCCCAGCTACAGCGAATATTGTTGCTAATAAAATAGGTGCTATCAATGCATGGGGGTATGACGTTAGCGCGGCGTGTTCAGGGTTTTTATTTGCCTTAGAAACAGGCAGCAAATTCATAGAATGCGGTAAGCATAAAAAAGTGATCGTTTGTGGCGCCGATAAAATGTCCGCCATTGTAAATTACCAAGACCGCAATACCTGTGTTATTTTTGGTGATGGTGGCGGAGCTGTGCTTCTCGAGCCATCGGAAGACGACAACGGTATCATAGATAGTGTCTTAAGAAGTGACGGTTCGGGTCAAGAATTTTTACATCAAAAAGCAGGTGGATCAATGCACCCGCCCACGCATGAAACCATTGATGCTAGAATGCACTATGTACATCAAGAAGGCAAAACGGTATTTAAGTTTGCAGTAACCAATATGGCTGAAGTAAGCCGTCAAATAATGGACAGAAATAACCTAACCGGCGATTCTGTCGATTACCTATGTGCACATCAAGCTAACCTTCGAATAATTGACGCAACCGCAAAACGCATGGAACTAGACGACAGTAAAGTGCTAATCAATATAGAGAAATACGGTAATACCACCGCAGGCACAATACCTCTATTGTTTTCTGATTTCGAATCAAAATTCAAGAAAGGAGACAATGTAGTGTTGGCTGCTTTTGGTGGCGGTTTTACCTGGGGGGCTATTTACCTGAAATGGGCTTATAATTCATAAACATTAAACTAATTTTATTATTTTCGTTAAAGATTACCAGTTATGGACTTAAAAGAAATTCAAACCTTAATCAAATTTATTTCGTCATCTCTTGTTGATGAAGTTTCTATTGAGCAAAAAGATTTTAAGATTAATATTAAAAGAAATTTGCCACCAGTTGCCGCGCCTTTAGCAGCGGCTCCACAACAGTTTACAGTAAGTACTCCTGCTCCTATAGCGGCATTACCGCCAGTTGCAGAGGCATCTGTTGCAGTGGCAACAATAACGAATACCATAGAGCTAAAATCTCCAATGATTGGCACATTCTATCGTAAATCATCTCCAGACAAACCTGTATTTGTTGAGGTAGGTGACGTTATTGAAAAAGGTCAGGTTATATGTATAATCGAAGCAATGAAATTGTTCAATGAGATTGAGGCAGAAGCCAGTGGCAGAGTTGTAAAAATATTGGTTGATGATTCTCAACCCGTAGAGTACGACCAGCCGCTTCTCCTTATCGAACCAATTTAAATTGCTTCCCATGTTTAAAAAAATACTAATTGCAAATAGAGGAGAAATTGCTCTCCGAGTTATACGTACCTGTAAAGAAATGGGTATTGCTACCGTAGCAGTGTATTCTACTGCTGATAAGGATAGCTTGCACGTAAGATTTGCAGATGAAGCTGTATGTATAGGTCCACCACCTAGTAATCAATCTTATTTATGCATGCCCAATATTATAGCAGCTGCTGAAATTACCAATGCAGACGCTATTCACCCTGGTTATGGTTTTTTATCTGAAAATGCTAAGTTTTCAGAAATGTGCCGTGATCACGGAATTAAATTTATAGGTGCGAGCCCAGAAATGATTAATGGCATGGGTGATAAGTCAAATGCCAAAGCCACTATGATTGCTGCAGGTGTTCCTTGTGTGCCAGGTTCTGATGGTTTGCTTAAAGATGAAAAAGATGGTCTTAAAGTAGCCAAAGAAATCGGCTACCCAGTCATGCTAAAAGCTACCGCTGGCGGTGGAGGTAGAGGTATGCGTCTTATATGGAAAGAAGAAGAATTCGTAGATGCATGGAATAGTGCTCGTACTGAATCTAAAGCGGCCTTTGGTAATGATGCCATGTATCTTGAAAAGTTTGTAGAAGAACCAAGACATATAGAGATACAAATTGCAGGAGACCAATATGGTAAAGTTTGTCACCTGTCCGAAAGAGATTGCTCTATTCAACGGAGACACCAAAAATTACTAGAAGAAGCACCTTCCCCTTTTGCGGATGATGATCTTAGAACTAGAATGGGTGAAGCTGCTATTAAAGCAGGTGAGTCTATTGGGTACGAAGGCGTAGGGACCGTTGAGTTTTTAGTAGATAAGTTTAAAAATTTCTACTTCATGGAAATGAACGTACGAATACAAGTAGAACATCCTGTTACGGAAGAGGTTATTAATTTTGACTTAATCAAAGAGCAAATCAAAATTGCTGCAGGACACCCCATAAGCGGCAAAAACTACTTGCCTCAAAAACATTCAATCGAATGCCGAATAAATGCTGAAGATCCTTACAACGACTTTAGACCAAGTCCAGGAAAAATTGAAGTTCTTCACAAGCCCGGAGGTCATGGAGTACGCGTAGATTCACATATTTATGCAGGATACACCATTCCCCCTCATTACGACTCTATGATTGCTAAACTTATTGTTTCTGCTCAAACTAGAGAAGAATGTATCGTAAAAATGGAACGTGCTTTGTCCGAATTTGTAATTGAAGGCATAAAAACAACTATTCCTTTACACATTAAACTTATGCAAGACCCAGACTTTAGAGCTGGTAATTTTACCACCAAGTTTATGGAAACATTTGATATAAATAAGTAATTAGAAATTATCAAACACCATAAAAAAAGCGGTAAGTAACTAAGTTACTTACCGCTTTTTTTTATGATAAAACTATCGAGTATTCGTTTTTTAGATACTTCCTTTTTCTGAATATGTCTTTGAAACTATAATTACTCTTAGTTTTTATGTAAAACCTTAGAAAAACTGGTATTACCCTCCGTTCTTACTATATAAACACCGCTTGTAAGTTTGCTAATATCCAGCGTATCGCCAGATAGTATCGTTTTTGTCATTAGAACCGTTCCTAAAATAGAATATACAACCACGTTTTCTTTGCCACCATTCATAAAGTCTATCTTAACCTGATTGGTAGCGGGATTTGGATACATATGAAATGATTTACCAGTAATGCCTGAGATCGAAGCACCTTTTGTCTTCATTCTCATATATACAGTATCCGCTATTTCCGGATGAAGCTTAGAACGGACAGCAACTTTAAACTCTCCTTCTCCTGGTTTATCGTAAAATCCAAAACCGATTTTAAATTCCATTGCTTTACCCACGGTATGAATATACTCCACATCTCCTGGAGCATTTGTAACACATACACCGCCTGTGCACACATTTAATTCCCAAGAAGGGTCACCTAGCTTTTTGTCAATTACCTTCCAGATCATTAAAGTATCTGCTGGATCTGTTGCATTATTTTGTAAATAGGTTTTTGCATCATATATCTCCACCGTTTCCAAAACGCTCAAGTTAATTAGACTTTTTTGTTCAAATTTGATTTGAGCAAAAATGGATGTGGTAAAAAGAAATGCAGCTACAAGTAAAGTTATTTTATTCATGGATTGGCTAATTATGCGGCTTCTGCTTCAACTGCTTCAACCTCGGGTATCATTCTTTTAAGTAAATTTTCAATTCCAGCTTTCAGCGTAAGCGTACTACTTGGACAACCACTGCATGATCCTTTCATGGTAACCGTCACTACACCTTTTTCAAAGCTTTTGAAATCAATTGCGCCGCCATCCATTTCTACAGCTGGTCGGACGTGATCTTCCAGTAGTTGTTTGATTTTACCCACCACTTCTGATTCCTCTTCGTCAGTCAAGTTTTCTTTGACTACCACAATTGGCTTTTCTGCCTCAAGATACTCTTGCACGAACGTTTTTAACTGGGGTATAATGTCAAACCATTCATAATCCGCTTTTTTAGTAACGGATACAAAATTATTCATAATAAAAACACCCTTCACAAAGTCATACTCAAATAACTCCTTAGCCATGGGACACGTTTCAAGACCTTCATTTGTTCTGAAGTCTATGCTGTCGTTCGGCAAAATCATTTTATTCGCCACAAATTTCATTGACTCCGGGTTAGGAGTCTTCTCAGAATATATGGTTATTACGTCTGTTAATTCCATTGTTTATTGATAACGTGGCAAAAGTACTTAATGTTTTAGGATTTATGAATCTTTATAACGTCATGTTTCGTCCATTAGAGACTCATTGTCCATTATTAATGTGATTCATTGTGCACTGCCTGCTTTTTAGCACTAGCATTAAAGTTACACCATTGACAATCTTGCTCTTCACATCCTTTGTCAAATTCCAACTGTTGAATCCTTTGATAGGTCGACTTGATTTGCTTTTTTACAAAATCGTAATGATCGTCTGTCACCATTATTTTACTTTTATGAAACCCTTCCTTATCCGGCTCAATAAAGTCAATCTCTCCAGTTGTTACCTTCATATTTTCTGAGGTATCACTTTCTATTAACGCCTTATAAAAAAGTACTTGCCGCCAATAATCTCCGCCGTACCTTTTCTCGAAATTAGATTCTTCGGGATTATCCTCCAAACTCACAGGTGGACTTACTTTTTTCTTTCCATAATCCCACTTACCTGTTTTGAAGTCTACTACCGTAACATGTTTATCATTTACAATAATCTTATCTATCTGACCTCGAATAGGTACTCCGTCTATTTCGCAATTTGTTAGGTAGAGCTCTGTTTTAACCTCTCCTAGACTACCCCAACTGCTTGCATAAGTATCGTAGTACTTGTCTAATATTTCAGCCCCATAATAAAGCCTTCTCTCCAGTCCTTCTTTTGTGAATGCTTCTCTGCTCCCATTCATGGCCGCCGAAAATTTAGTATTCAGTAATTTTTTAGCTTCTTCTGGTGTATTTATCTCACTTAATTTCTTAAAAAGTCCATCCAAGGCACTGTGCACGGCGGTTCCAAATGTGGCACTTTCTCCTTTGGCTGAAGGCACCCTCAAAATGCTCTGATAAAAAAAGGTGACAGGACATTTTAAATAACTATTTAAGTTAGTTGCACTAAGTCTAAAGTTTTCTACCTCTTTCTTTACAAAATCTTGTTTAATCAATGAAACGTACGTGTCGTTTTTTTGAAGAAGCATAAAATCAAAGAAATGTAAAAGCTCATCTTCCGAAGCCTGATCTTTTCTTAATACTGCGGCATTGCTTTCTTCTAGCTCTACAACATATACACTTTGAGTTAACGGTTTTTCTTTATCGTCTAGTAAGGCATAACTTACTTCTAAGTGCATTCTTGCCCTAGTTAGGGCCACATAAAACAATCTTCTCGTTTCTTCTTCAGAGGCTTTTTGGGGTTCCCCAGGAAGCAGCAGATTAAGCTTAAAAGGAAGCCCGGTTTTTTCTTTTTCCCACTTATCTTCTGTGCACCCCAGCACAAATAAATAATCAAACTCTAGTCCTTTAGATCCGTGAACCGTCATTAGATTTACCCCATCTATTCCATGTACTATTTTGTTGAGTTTAAGTCCAAGCTTGTTTTTCTCAAGCAGCTCTATTTTTTTTAAATAATCACGAAGAGATAAGTACGGATTGCGGGCTGTTTCTTCTTTTAAAAAATTATAGTAGGTCTTTAGACATTGTATCTGATGGGTAGCGTCGCTGCTTGCCAATGCTCTAGAAACAAAACCCATTTTTGTCATAATTCCTTCTACTAAGGTTTGTAAAGTGACATTATGCATTTCTTTTAGCCAATATTCTACATCTGCTAAAAATGCTCGAAGTTCTTTTTTACTTTCGGTATCTAATCCTAACTCTTGAGGTAAGTTGTGCAATTGCTCTCGCCATCCAGCGGTGCGATCTTTCGCTAATTTAGCACTCATTCGCGCAATATCAAAAGCGGATAAATGCTTAAAATTATGGTAATGTAAAATCTCAAATAAGAGGTGCTGACCGCTGTCTAATCGCTGACCTTCGGCAGCCATGTACGTCAATAGATTATTAAGTTGGTATACAATAGGTACCTGAAGCACATTTTGAGATTTAGCAACATTGTAACTTATGCCCTCGGCTTGTAAAAACTTGATAAGTTCTTCACTTTGAGCGTGTTTTCTGTACAGTATTCCTATATTTTTAAGAGGCACTCCCGTATCTCGCAGTTTTTTTAACTTAGCGGTAATGCCCACAATCTCATGAAATAAGTTCGGATATTCTACTATTTGTAATGCATTTTGTATGCTAGAAACGTCATCATTAGAAGCCACAATTTCTTTATTTAGTCCAGGGACTTTTCCCACTAATCGTTCATCATTGTGTTTTATTATGGCATTGCTCCCATCTAAAATAGATTGGCTTGAACGGTAGTTTTGGTCCAGTACAATAAGCTTTGCATATGACTCATATTTTTTATAAAAGTCAAATATGTTTTCGACATTAGCGCCCTGAAATTTATAAATAGATTGATCATCGTCACCTACAACAAAAACATTTGGATTTTCCCAGTAACTAATAAGTGTGTAGAGCAAATCATTTTGAATACCATTTGTATCTTGATATTCATCTACTAAAAAGTACTGATATTGTTCTTGGTATTTTAGCAGCAGCTCTTCATTGGTTTGCAAAGCATGAAGTACCCAAGCCAACATATCGCTAAAATCATAGCGTTTCCTAGTTTTTAGCTTCGCGTCATATCTATCAAGCAAGTTACATGCTTCTTGAAGTTTACCTAGATTTGCGCAGTGCTCATCAAAAGCCCTTTGCTTTAAGTCTCCCTTTGCAAAATCTTTATATTTTTTTTGATAATAACTTGAATCCAGACTGAGGTATTCTTCTTTAGCAAACGCTATTTTTTGGGAGATTTTAGCTGGATTAAGATTGTCTTTTTTAAGTAATCCAATTAATTTCTTAAGGTCATTGGTGTCGTAGTAAACCTCACCCGTAAAACGCTTCAATAAACTATCGTTGGGCAGCTCGTCTATTATTTCATGTATTATCTCTATGGTCTCTAATTCTGAAACAGGGTCAATGTCTTGAATACCAAATAAATCCTTGTTTTCTTGTATTACCGTATTGCAAAACCCATGGTAGGTAAATATGTTAACCCGATATGCTTCTGACCCTATAAATTTAACCAATCTGGATCGCAGCGCTACCGTTGCTGCTTCGGTAAACGTGAGACAAATAATATTTTCTGGAGAGGCATCTGTGGTTGTCAAAATACTAGCAACTCGTGCTCCTAATACTTGTGTTTTTCCAGTGCCTGGACCCGCGACAACCATCACACAACCTTCAATGGTATCCACTGCTTTTTGCTGATTTTTATTTAACTCGGAGTAAATACTTGAATATTCCATTTTAGTTAAGCAAAGAGAAACCATTAGATTGACATTCCGAAAGCCTAGTTGCTAACATTAAACCCGATTTTATTATTTCGTGACACTAAAATGACATTTGACGATTATATTCTGGATACACTCTTGATTGCTAACATATTATGTAATTATAAAGTGTCATTTTTACTCTAAGAAATACGATTACATAAGGCTCAAAACTCTACATCAGATATTTAATGCTTGAAATGTGCAACCTTTTTAGATATTTGTTACTAATAACTAAACACAACAAAAATGATTAAAAACAATTACTTATTAAAAAGTTTACTAACGCTCTTTACAGTTGCCGTTTTCGGTTCTGTAAATGCTCAGTATTGCAATTCATATGCTTTGTCAACGGCAGATTCAAAATGTGACAGAGTTGTATTGGTTGGCAGTTCTGCTACTATTGACAACAACACAACTTCTTCAGGATGTGCAACCTATACTAATTTCACTAGTTCAGTAGCTCCTGCAGATTTATCTCCTGGTGCAAATTACTCTATAGCTATTACTGTGGGTACTTGCGGTGGAAACTATGGCAGAACTGCAAACGCTTGGATTGATTACAATGGCGACGGAGATTTGACGGATGCTGGCGAGATGCTTGGAACTGGAACTAGCTATGTTGGCACCTCTGGAACAGTAATTTCGTATAACTTTACGGTGCCTTGTAATGCAAAGGCGGGTAACACTAGATTGAGAGTTATTGTTGTTGAAGGTACAGCAACAAATCCTTGTGCGGTATATACGTGGGGTGAAACTGAGGATTACACGGTTACTGTTCTTTCTCCATCTGGAGGATTAAGCAGCAACTTCTTTGCTCCTGCCTCGGCATACATTGGTACTCCGGTAACATTTAATAACTCTAACCAAAGCGGATACATTTCTCATAAATGGACCGTTACAGATGGTGCTACCGTTACTACGTATAGCACTACAAATGTGACGCATGTATTTCCTACTTCAGGTACCAAAACTATTAAATTAGTAAGT
>CAMDBP010000018.1 GCA_945889315.1 Chitinophaga pinensis | reverse complement strand
GTCTGCTATAGTTGCCATCAATTCTGCGTACTCAGCTCTTACTTTGTCTATTTCTAAACCAGTAAGTTTTTGTAAACGCATATCCAGAATTGCCTTAGCTTGAATTTCCGACAAGCTAAATTCACTCATTAATCCATTGCGAGCGTCTTCTGTATTTTTGGAAGCACGAATAAGCTTTATAACGGCATCTAAATTATCCAGTGCAATTATTAATCCTTCTAAAATATGGGCTCTTTTTTGGGCTTCTTTTAGTAAATATTCGGTTCTACGAATAACAACCTCATGGCGATGCTCCACATAATGTCCAATCATATCCTTTAGATTAAGCATCAACGGACGACCTTTCACAAGAGCAATATTATTTACACTAAAACTGGTTTGAAGCGGAGTGTATTTGTACAGTTTATTCAATACGATATTAGGTACCGCATCTTTTTTTAGATCAAATACAATACGTAATCCTTGTCTTCCACTTTCGTCGCGCACCTCACTTATCCCGTCGAGAAGTTTATCATTTACTAAATCAACCGCTTTGATAATGATTTGAGATGGACTTACTTGGTAAGGAACCTCGGTAATAATAATTTGTTCGCGACCTGATTTATTAACGTCAAATTCTGCCTTACCCCGCATCACAATACGACCTCTGCCGGTTTCAAAAGCAGACTTAATTCCCTCGGTGCCGTATATTATACCGCCTGTAGGAAAATCTGGAGCTTTTACATATTCCATAAGCTCGTCTATCGTAATATCTCTATTATCTATATACGCAATTGTCCCGTTTACAACCTCTGTTAGATTGTGAGGAGCCATATTGGTAGCCATACCTACCGCAATACCAGAAGCACCATTTACCAATAAATTTGGTATTCGGGCAGGAAGCACAGTTGGTTCTGTTAAACTATCATCAAAGTTGGGTCTAAAATCAACCGTTTCTTTGTCAATGTCTTGTAACATTTCTTCCGCTAGTTTACGCATTCTAGCTTCGGTATAACGCATCGCTGCCGGCGGATCTCCGTCTATAGATCCAAAGTTACCTTGCCCATCTACCATAGGATATCGTAAGCTCCAATCCTGAGCCATACGAACCATCGTATCATATACCGAAGTATCCCCATGTGGGTGATACTTTCCGAGCACCTCTCCTACTATTCTCGCCGATTTTTTATACGACCTATTACTGGCAAGACCCAATTCTGTCATACCGTATAAAACTCTTCTGTGTACAGGTTTTAAACCGTCTCTTACATCAGGCAAAGCACGAGAAACAATAACCGACATCGAATAATCGATGTACGCTGTTTTCATTTCGTCTTCAATGTTAATTGGAATAATCTTTTCGTTTTCCGAATTCATCTATTACAAGTTTAATTAGGTGTGCAATTTATTGGTAATACCCTTATGAACACTCATTTGTAATGCCAAAATACCCACAATTAGCCGACTTTATTGGGGATAAATTGAGTTAGGTTTACTTTTAATTTACCATTTCACTTTTAGTATGCGATCTTTACCTTGAAAATCCGCTTTCCATTCAAAAGAATATCCGCTTTCTTTTAACCAATAATCTAAACTTGTTCTGTAAAACTCACTGGTTTCAAAATAACAGACCGCTCTTTGTTTTTCAGCAAGTTGTATGATTCGCTTATAATAAAGCAGTGGGTCATTATCCGCCACAAATAAGGCAACATGTGGCTCGTTTTCAATGACATTTTTGTGCATATTCGCTTTTTCACTCAACCCAACATACGGAGGATTAGAAACTATTATGTCATAGGCTTCTATTTCATTTTTTAAGATATCTGTTTGATAAAAATCAACTTTTATGGCTAAATCTTTTGCGTTTTTTCGAGCTACTTCTAACGCTTCTTCGCTTATATCGCAAGCTGTGATGGTCGCTTCCTCCCATGCTTTCTTGAGTGCTAGTGCTATACAACCACTTCCTGTTCCAATATCCAATACACTCTGGGAAGTACCTCTATTTTCTTCCAATATCAAGTGAACCAATTGTTCAGTTTCTGGACGAGGAATTAAAACACTGGAGTTTACATACAACTCTAAATTATAAAAAGGAGCCATTTGTGTTAAATATTGCACAGGTTTTCCTTGAATTAGTTCTTCTAATATTGCTTGATACGACTCGATGAGGAACGTTTCGGCACCCAAAAGAACGTCTATCTTGGACTTTTTATCCAAATACTGCAGTACAATATAAAAAATGTTTTCAGCCTCAGATCTGGAATAGAATGGAACTAAGGTATCGATGTACAGCGCTTTTAATAAACCCAACTTCATGGTTTCAAAATTAGCGCTTTATTCTGCCTCTACTTTTCGAAATATTGAATTTACCTTTGAACGGTGCAGAATGATAAATTTTACATGATGAGATGTATTGAGCTTGCCAAGCTTGGCGAACTAGAAGTAGCTCCCAATCCAATGGTAGGTTGTGTTATTGTGTATAATGATGAAATTGTGGCAGAAGGCTATCACGAAAAATATGGGGGGCCACATGCCGAAGTAAATGCATTTGCGCAATTGAGTGATGTTGTACCTCTCCATTTATGTAATGTTTATATAAACCTCGAGCCTTGCTCGCATTACGGCAAAACGCCGCCATGTTCCGATTTAATTATCGCCAAAAAACCGCGACGTGTTTGTATTGGAATGCTCGATCCACACCATAAAGTAGCAGGAAAAGGAATTAAAAAGCTTATAGAATCCGGAATCAACGTTTCTGTTGGTATGCTAGAAGAAGAGTGTAAATTGCTGAATAAGAAATTTATTAAAGCGCACACCGTCTCGCTTCCATACGTTACCCTTAAGTGGGCTGAAACTAAGAATGGCTATATGGCCAGAGCTAAAGGAGATTCATCACATGCAAAAATAAGTGACCCTAAAAATGACTCTTTCGTGCATAAACTTAGGGCAACTCATCAAGCTATTTTAGTGGGAGCCGCTACAGTCAACGCCGATAACCCTAGTTTAGACGTACGTTATGCAAATGGCTCCAATCCTATTAAAATTGTCCTTTCTGCTATGTTATCTGTTGATGTAACTAAAGAATTATTCAAAGAAGGAAAAACATTGGTCTATAATCAGCTAAAATCAGAAGTAACCGAGTATGTTGAGTTTATAAAGTTAGAAAATCTCACCAATTTAACGATGCTCCAAGATTTGGCAGCACGAGATATTCATAGTGTTTTGATAGAAGGCGGTCCATCGGTTTTAGAAAGTTTTATTAAGGATAAATTATGGGACGAAGCTCTCATCCTTAAGTCTTCTCAGGAATGGTCAGAGGGAATTAAAGCACCTTGGCTAGGAATACCCAGTTACGAGGAAATCATTAGTAATAGCGATACACTTAAATATTTTAAACCCGCATAAATGGCACTTTTATTCCTGATTCTAAGTATTCTCTTTAGTACGTTTATTAATCTAATTTTTAGATGGTTTAAGGAGTTTGAGGTACAGAAATTTCAAGCGATAGTGGTAAATT
This sequence comes from Chitinophaga pinensis, assembly GCA_945889315.1. Classification (GTDB taxonomy): domain Bacteria; phylum Bacteroidota; class Bacteroidia; order NS11-12g; family UBA9320; genus UBA9320. The sequence continues at coordinate 30,641 of CAMDBP010000018.1, read as the reverse complement.
ACTTAGTTTGTTTTACGATGGGATTTTCGTTTTCTGAACATAAAAATATCCTTGAAAACATGCAAGCCTCCTGGTTTCCGTATTGCATTTTATTAGGGTTTGTCTTTGTAGGTATATTCTTTTCGATGGCGCTGACTACCGAAAAGCTAGGCATAAGTGTTACCGCGGTAAGCGGTAAAATGTCCGTTGTTGTCCCTGTTCTTTTTGCGTACTTCTTTTTTAATGAATCATTGAACGTATGGTTTTGGTTAGGTCTACTCTTATCCTTGTTGAGCATATACTTCATTAGTGTTAAGCAAGGTCTGGCTATTGAGCGAAAATACTTAATACTCCCTGTGGTTGTTTTTATAGGAGGCGGCGCCATTGACACATCACTCAAATTGCTAACCACCACTTATGCTACTGTTTCTACCGACACTATTTCATACTCTATTTTCTTGGGTGCTTTTTTTGCAGGCATAAGTTTGTTTATACTAAAAAATAAAGGCAATCTAAAAAAATTCGAATTCAAGAGTGTGAAAGCTGGAATTTTGCTAGGTGTTCCAAATTATTTTTCAATCTATTTTCTACTGAAGGCAATAGGAAGTTACAGTGAAGCGAGTGCGCTGGTTTTCGGTTTAAACAATGTTGGAATAGTAATATTGAGTACGCTTTTGTCCGTGCTTCTCTTTAAGGAAACGCTGAGTCGAGGAAATAAAATCGGCTTAGGAATGGCCTTATTGTCCATTATTTTGATAGCCTATGCAAGCTGACCATTATCTCGGTATCAATCATATTTACACCAGCGAGTTCAAAGCTAGCGGCAGTAGATTTATAGGTTTTTTATTCCCGTGTAATGAGCCCCAAACTTTTGAGAAGCACATAAAAACCTATAAAGAAGAGTTTAAAGAAGCCACCCATGTTTGTGCTGCCTGCGTAATTGGTGTTGAACGTGAATACCAACGTTGCAGTGATGATGGTGAACCGAGTAATAGTTCCGGACGTCCCATTTTGAATGCAATGTTATCTAAAGGAATAACCAATGTAGGATGCGCAGTAGTTAGATACTACGGTGGTAAAAAACTAGGCATACCTGGGCTTATTGAAGCTTATGGAGTAGCAGCTCAACTTTGCGTACAAAAAGCAGAGGTCGTTAACTTGATTATTATGGATGATATCATATGTTCTATTCCAGAAGATGTATCTTACAAACTCTATAATTATTTAGCAAAACGTTCAGATATAAGGTATACCATTTCTTCTTCTGGTCAATTTATTCTTACATGTGCTAAAAATTTGACTCCTTCATTACGTGATGAACTGAAAAAAATACCTAATTTAGCTATCGAATAATGTACAAACTGCGAATCATTTGTATTGGAGCATGCTTAATGGCATCAAGTATGGTTGTTTTGGGGAAATCCCAAAGTATAAATTCAAGTGTAGATAAGCATCCTACAGCTATTCATATAGGATTTACTATCCGAAATTATATCGATTTTCCAGCTGGGACAGAATTAATTGAAACATACCGTATTGCAAGTCCCCATGGCGTGCACATAACTTATGGTCAATATGTAGATGGAAAGGAAGTTGTAACAGCTGGAGCTAAACTGCACCTCAGGAACAATGGAACTTTTTCGGTTCAAAATTACATGGTACACTTACCACCACTTGGATCAAACGGATTAGATAAATGGTATCCCTCCAGTACACATCTCATACCCGTTTACGAAACGTTTATACACAACGATATTCGCCCTAAAATATATTACTCGGATGTTTCTGGACATATTTGGTTAGAAAAAGAACTCCATAAATTTAATAGAAAAGATACCACATTATTTACCAAGGTATTTATGGTGAATCCCATAAATAGTGCAAATACGGTTTATGGTGGCTTTTTCATAGACAATAAAGACAGCAGCAATTCAAAGCTAGACTCGCAAATATTTTGGGTGCAAAATGCAGTCCAATTTGAAAATGACACTTTTTTCTTAGCATCTGAATTTCTATCCTTTGCCAATATTAGCTTGCCATTTGATAACGATTTTACCATTACAACGGATAGTTTTAGCGTAAATCGTCTTGATGACCGGTTTGAGTATTTGAACGTCTTTTACCACATTAATGAAGTAGGAAATTATGTCAACAAACTAGGTTATGATGCGCTAACTATTCCCTTAAAAGTGGATGTACATGCTTTTTCGGGTGTAGATAACTCAGCCTACAGTCCGGAATTTCATTCGCTACAATTTGGAGACGGAGGCGTAGATGATGCTGAAGACGGTGAGGTAGTAATTCATGAGTTTACTCATTCTCTTAGTGAAATAGCATCGCCTAATAACACCATTGGTAACGAACGACAAGCTATGGAAGAAGGTACGTGTGATTATTTTGCGAAAGCGTATAGCCGCACCTATAACGATTATACAGCCAATAAAATATTTACATGGGATGCCCACAATATTTTTTGGAACGGCTTTAATACCAACACCAATAGAGCATACCCGTCTAGTCTCAAGGGAAATAAAGACGGTGATCGTGATATTTGGTCTAGCGCCTTAATGTGCATTCATGATTCAATAGGAAGAGAAGCTACGGATAGTTTAGTACTTGAGCATTTATTCTACCAACGCGCAAATGCAACGATGGCTCAAATGGCAAAATTAATCGTGCAAATTGACAGTTCTGAATTTGATAAGCGATATTACAAGAAGGTAAAAGGATGTTTTGTGGAAGCAGATTTTTTGAAGTGGAATGTTTCAATAGCTCCAAAAAATATACCCTCTCCCCTAGTTGTATTAAATCAACAAGGGTTTATTGCAGGTAACGAAACCTTGCAAATCAACCTGCCAAAACAGGCGAGTTATATTATTTACAATACATTAGGACAGGTTATACTTTCAGATACTCAGTCTAAAATTATGCTCCAACCCCAAGATTTCCCAAAAGGCTATTATGTTATTCAAATTAACATAAAGGGCATTAACTACAGTCAACGAATAATACGATAATGGAAGATTGGAAAGAAATGAATAACGCACTCACAAAAACATTTGAATTTAAATCATTTGAAGAAGCAATTCAGTTTATGGATACTTGTGTTTCAGATATCAATACGTTAAATCATCATCCTGAATGGAATAATATCTATAACAAAGTGTTTGTAAAACTAACAACACATGATGAAGGAAATAAAATTACGCAAAAAGACCGTAAACTTGCTGAAATTTTAGATTCAAGGTATTGCCCTCCTGCATAAATATATACTGCCCTCATCCCACAGAAAGACATGATTATGTTTTTTCATTGCTATTCAAGTCCTTGCTAGGCATTGATTTTCTTTATGTAAAAGAACTTTCCAATACGCATTTAAATTATTCTAGTGAAAACTCCAATTCACTAAATTGTATGCCACATGGTTTACTAGATGAAACCCAGATAAGAGAATCTATTACAGAGGAAATAAAATTTGAATCTTGGGGTGATACTAGTTGTTTCTTTAATACTAATTCTGGCGCATTACCTTATGATCTTTTTGCTGCAACATTTCTATTAACATCTAGATACGAAGAGTGGCTTCCTTATGCGCCAGATGTTCATAATCGTTTCCCGGCGGAATCGAGTATACTTCATAAACATAATGTACTTGACCAGCCTTTGGTGAACCAGTGGGCACTCTTAGTCAAGGAAATAGTGAGTAGCCATTATCCTGATCTGGTTTTTAATCCTCGTTCCTTTTCCTATCTTTCAACTATAGATATAGACATGATGTGGAAGTATCGCAACAAAGGATTTTTTAGAAGTAGTTTAGGGATGTTCAAAGACCTATTGCATGCTGATTTTGCAGCAGTAAAAGAACGTATAGCCGTTTTAGCAGGAAGCATACAAGATCCATTTTTTAATTTTAAGTGGCAATTAGATTTTCATCGACTTAATCAAATCGAGACTCAATACTTTATTCATCTGGGAGATTATGGTACGTATGATAAGAATACACATTATTCCAATAAAGAACTAAGAGGATTACTTCAAGAATTAGATTCCGAAACCAATACAAACGTTGGCATCCATCCATCCTACACCAGTAATTATGTAAACGGTCGTGTAAAAGAAGAAATAGAAAGATTAAATCTAATTCTTGGGAAGAAAACCGCTGTTAGCCGTCAACACTTCCTAATGCACACGATGCCCCAAACGTATCGTACGTTAGAAGAATTAGGGATAAAAGAAGATTATACAATGGGGTATTCAACGCATTTAGGATTTAGAGCAGGGATTGCAGCTCCATTTTACTGGTTTGATTTAGAAAAGAATAGAAGTACTTCCTTGTTATTGTTTCCATTTTGTTCAATGGATATAACTCCTCTGCACTATTACGGACAAAGTAATGATGAGGCGATACGTACCCTTGAAATCCTTGTAGATCGGGTAAAGAAAACAGGCGGTTTGTATATTAGCCTATGGCATAACGACAGCCTTGGTGAGCGTGACAGATGGCGCGGATGGCGCGGTGTATACGAAGCTATGATTAAATCCATAAAATCATAAAGTAAAGAAAATCCTATAAAAACAAAAAGCCCAGATGTAAGACATCTGGGCTTTTGTTATGTGTAGCTAATTAGTATTAGTGAGCTACAGTTATTTTCTTAGTAGATACTTCAGTACCGTTAGAAATTTGAATCATGTATACGCCAGTAGCAATATCAGAAGTATTGATAGTTGCTTTTCCGCTTAATACATTCTCAGTAAATATTACGTTACCTTGAATATCCATAACTGTTGCAACTGCATTGTCACCATTCGCTAAAGAGATTGTAACTACATCGTTAGCAGGATTAGGGTAAACATTTACACCAGCAAGTTCAGTTGTATAAACAGAAGCGATTTTTTTAGCACTTCCTACTTCTATCTCGTCAAGATACATTGCGTTTCCACTTGTACCTGGTACACCATTGATAGAAATAAGAACTTTTTTACCTGCAAATTGACTTAGAGACAATACATTTTGTTTGTACTCTTGAGACTTAGGAACGTACAAGTACTGAGGATCTGCTGGCTCGCCAGTAGATGAAAGTACAGTAGTATTGATTGAAGACCAGCTAGCACCACAATCTGGAGAAGCATACACTTCAACACTTGGAGCAGTTCCACCTAAACCGCCATCGCTGTATGCGTACCAGTAAGAAACTTGAGGATCTGTAACGTTAGTGAAATCAGCCTCACCAACCATGATAGAACCTGGTTTGTTAGCTAGACCCCAAGAAGTGTGTAAATAATATCTAACTGCACCAGTAGAAGTTTGACCTAACGGAGTAGTACTAGAGAATACAGGACCGTATTGAAGATTTTGATCAAAAGCTCTACCTGTATTAGCATCCATTAGACCGTTAAATCCAAATTTACCATAGGTAAATGCACTATTTTGGAAACCAAGACCAGAGATATTGATATTATCGTTACTCAAATCGGTATCAAAAAAAGCACCACCATTAATTTTATTAAAACCAGTAATTGAAGCAGCATACTCTCCTCTTGGAACGATAGACTGATCAAAGGTTACTGTAGTTTTAGCGTTAGGTGCTAAAGAACCACTGAATGATTTGGTGAATGATTGAGTTCCTACGCCCAAAGTAACGTCAAAAGAAGTAACTGTTGAAGTAGATTTATTGGTAACCTCAACACTTGGAGTGATTGAACCAACGCAGAAACCTGAACCTGCACTTGTTTTGTTTGCTATACTTAAATCAACAGCGCCAGTTGGATCGAACCCAACTTTTGCTTCTGCACCACTCATGATGTTATTGTTTGTACCTTCAGATACAAATGCTACTACATCAAGGTTGTAAAAAGTAAGAGGAACACCATTGATTGCTGCTGGAAGCGTTGTAACATATTTCTTAGTTACAAGAGTTCCTGCAGTTGTAGTAGAGATAGTCTCACCCCAAGCACCATCTGGACTCAACACCATTCTTAGTACGTGGTTGTGTTTGTATAAATCTCCTACATAATTCTCTGGGTAAAAACTAGTACCACCTGTTTGTGGACCTAAGATATTATCTTGGGTAAGCATAACGGTAAGTTTATCCGTAGAAGTTGCACTATTTCCGGTGTAATAAACTTCAACGTCTGTAGTTAATACACGTGTAGCTCTATCAAAATAAGATTTAACACCAACGTTTACTGGCGAAGACTGAGCTAAAACACTAGATGTAGTTGCTGCCCAAGTTCCTCTACCTTCTGCTCTAGGAGATTTTACTCTACTAATTGAACCAGCTGGGTAACCTGTTAATCCTGAAGCACCATCAATAGTAGTACCTTCTGCTGTTCTCATATCTGGCTCACCAGCAGCAGGAGTAGCATACCCACCTGCGTGAATGTTTACTAAAAATACGTTTCCTGCGTTTGAGGCTTTCAATGCATTTGCAATCTTGTGACCATCTGGGCAATACGTACAGTGTATACCTGTAAACTCTTCCAATACAACCTTCTTATTTTGAGCGGTTGTACTCACTATTGTTTGAGCACTAGCAGAAAATGCTAATCCTAAAACAACTAATAATGTAAATGTTTTTTTCATGTTAAATAATTTTAATTACGATGTTGTGCAACAAATATAGAAATATAATTTACTCCAACGAGTGTTAAAAAAAAATGTTAAAAAGATGACTGTAAAACAATAATGAAACTAAAGAATACCATTTGATCGTTGTTTCAAATGTGCAAACGTGCCTTAAACGCTTTTATAATTTTTGTATTCACCTATTCTCCAGCCTGTCAATTTTTCCAGTAAGTAAATGAATTTTAATTTTAGACTAAATGACTTTATCCTAGGATCTCTGTCAAAATGCCAATTAACATTCGCTATGCGTTCTTTCATAACCGCCGGATGACTTCCATCAAATCGAACAATCGAATCTACTTGGCTGTAGTCAAAATCTGCATCTGCGTCAAATTTTTGCTCGATATAATCATCACTGTGCCAGAGCTTATTAGCCTCAACAACCTTAGCCATTTGATACTTTGGATGCCTAACCCAACCGTAATGAAAAATAGTTGCATCAAGCGATTTTACATTCAGTTTTTTACCGGATTTTCTAAAACCTTGAGCATCCCGATAACTTTTGATCTGTGGGTCGTTTTTAAAAATTCGTATTTCGTTTCTATACCACTTTTTAGAATCTCCTAAAAAATCGTAGCTTCCATAAAAGTGTACGTATTTAAATAATAAGCCATCTACCTTGTCATTTCCCTTATATAAAGCCATTTTGGTTCTTAGCTCATTATAGTACTTTTCATGAACACATTCGTCACCTTGTATGTAAAAACACCAATCGGCTTTAGGATTAACCGCACTTAATGCCTTGTCGGTTTCCACAGCAAGTACCTTACCTCCTACTCTCAAGCTATCGTCCCAAATAGTATCGATTATTCTTATTTTCGAACCTAAACTTTCAATTAATAGTCGCGTATCGTCATCACTTTTACCTACAGCAACCACCATTTCATCTACTACAGGTAAAATTGACAAGATGGCCTCCTTTACAGGATAGTCTAATTTTATAGCATTTCGAATAAACGTAAATCCACTTACAAACACGAAGCAAAAGTAAACCTATACATTTGTGATACCATATGTGTTACGACATAAAAACTTCCCTAGAAAAGCAATTACGACGAGCATTGCTGGACGGCCATAAAGATCGCGTCTCAGAAATCAATAAGAAACTCAGCATTTTCAGCAAGTCAGAAATAAATCTATACCACGCTTCAGGATTTGACCATCCTAAGATGTTTATCTATACAAGCGCCGCACCTAAAGAACCTGTAGTGGCAACTTGGGGGCTAGTTCCCAATTGGAGCAGTGATAGAGAAGCTATCTGGAATAAAACACTTAATGCGCGAGGTGAGACTATCTTTGAAAAGCCCGCATTCAAAGAATCTGCATTATCCAAACGATGTATTATTTTTTTAGAAGGCTTTTATGAGCATAACCATAAGTCTGGGAGTTCTTTCCCTTATTTTATTAAAGTCAAAGAAAAAGAAATTTTTGCCGTTGCTGGTTTATGGTCAGAATGGCTTGATAATGATGGTGAAATTCTCAGAACATTCAGCATTGTAACGACTATTGGCAACGCCCTAATGGCTAAAATCCATAATAATCCGAAACTTACAGAACCTAGGATGCCCTTAATTCTGGATGAAGTAATGCAAGAAGAATGGTTAAAGAATAATCTATCTATGATGGATCTCATAGCTCTTATACAACCACTATCTTCGGAGGAACTCATTGCGCATCCTGTTGGACCTATAAAAGGTAAAAATGCGATTGGAAATAAACCTAATGTTACCGAAGAAGTAAAGTATGCCCTCCTAGAAAGCGGCGAACAACTTCAAATGTTCTAAAAGTTTTACCCTATTAATAAAACCTTAGAAATTGGTTTCACTACTTTCGCACAATGAATGTAAGAGACCTTGAACCAAAATCTGTTTGGAATAATTTCGCAGACCTAAACGAAGTACCTAGACCAAGTAAGAAAGAAGAACGCGTTATTAAATTTATGCAAGAATTCGGTGCATCACTAGGTTTAGAAACCTATACCGATGCTTGTGGTAATGTGATTATCAAAAAGGAGGCTACGGATGGTATGGAAGATAAGCAGACGGTTATTCTTCAAAGTCACTTGGACATGGTTCATCAAAAAAATGCGGATACTGAATTTGATTTTGATACGCAAGGTATTGAAATGTATGTGGATGGCGATTGGGTAAGAGCCAAAGGCACCACTCTAGGTGCTGACAATGGAATGGGTGTAGCAGCAATAATGGCTCTATTACAATCTACCGATATAGCACATCCGGCTCTAGAAGCTCTCTTTACTATTGATGAAGAAACGGGAATGACTGGCGCAATGCAGCTAGAAATGGGTATCTTAAAAGGCACCATATTGTTAAATCTTGATACCGAAGATGATGATGAGTTTAGTATAGGTTGCGCCGGAGGAATGGACACTAATACACGTTACGATTATACCGAAACAACAATTGCAAGCGGTTCTCATACCTATACTATTATTGTGAATGGATTAAATGGTGGTCACTCTGGGGTTCAAATAAATGAAGAGCTAGGCAACGCAAATAAAATAATGAATCGTCTAATGTATGACTGCGAAACATTTAACTTGCAAATAGTGAGCGTAAATGGCGGTAGCCTTAGAAATGCAATCCCACGTGAAAGTTTTGCAACAATTGCTGTAAATCCAAACTATCTAGATGAATTTAACACCAGAGCAAACGAGATTAAGGCAGAATATACCATTCAAGACGCTAACCTGAATATACAAATAGAAGCAACTACGCAAGCTGGTAAAGCGATGAGTCTTGAAGATACCAAAAAGGTAACCAACACTATATATGGAGTTCATAATGGAGTCTTTAGGTACAGCCGAGCCATTCCTGGGCTAGTAGAAACATCTTCGTCTTTTGCAAGGGTTATCATTAAAGACGGAAGCTTTATTACGCAAAGTTTACAACGTAGTTCATTAGAAAGTGGCAAGTACGACGTTGCGTATACTGTTGCTGCACCGTTTAGATTAATGGGCTGTACCATTGAACAAGGTGGTTCTTATCCTGGATGGGCGCCTAACCCTACATCTCCTATTTTAGATGTATTAGAAGCTAAATACCAAGAATTATTTGGCGATAAACCAAAAGTTATGGCCATTCATGCAGGTTTAGAATGTGGCCTTTTAGGTGAGCGCGTACCGGGCCTCGACATGATAAGTTTTGGTCCGACCATTAAAGGAGCGCATAGTCCTGATGAGCGTTGTAGTATATCATCGACGGCTAAATTTTGGAAGTTCTTATTGGTTATTTTAGCAAATATCCCCTCCAGAACCTAAAATAAAAATACTGGTTTTTAGTTGCTTTTAAACGTTTATGCCAACTCAAGGTATTTCTATAAACCAGCTTCGTACAAACTCATAATTATTAACTGAATTAAATTTACAACCCCGACTAAACGATGGCCGCCTCTTTTTTTGCATTGTTAGATGATATATCAGCCTTAATGGATGATGTGGCAACCATGAGTAAAGTTGCTACCCAAAAAACCGTTGGGATACTGGGTGATGATTTAGCTGTAAATGCAGAAAAAGCATCTGGTTTTTTAACGAACAGGGAATTACCTGTGCTCTGGAAAATAGGAAAAGGCTCCTTGCGAAATAAGCTCATTATATTGCCTTTTGCTTTCTTGCTAAGTGCGTTTTTACCCCCAGCAATTACAATAATGTTAGTTACAGGAGGTGTTTATTTGGCGTATGAAGGAGTTGAAAAAATAGTTGGATTCCTAGTTCATTCGAAGGACATAAAAAGTACTATAAAACGTACTGAAATGACTGAAGAAGAGATGATTAATGAAGAGAACAGCAAAGTGAAATCTGCTATTTTCGTAGACTTTATTCTGTCTCTGGAAATTATCATTATTGCTCTTAGTACTGTTTCTGACAGCGATTTAGGAACACAAATAGCCGTAGTAAGCTTAATTGCTTTTCTAGCTACAATAGGTGTGTACGGCATAGTTGCACTTATTGTTCGAATGGATGACATTGGTTTCAAATTGATAAAATCGAATAAAAACAAGTTTACTAATGCTGTTGGAACTGCATTGGTAAACGCCTTACCTCTGGTTATCAAAATATTAAACGTCATTGGAACTATAGCTTTGATCCTCGTTGCTGGCGGTATTTTCACGCACAACATTAATTTCATTCACAAAATTACAGCTACTCTCCCGCCATTGCTTGGCAATGCTATTTTTGGACTAGTAATTGGTAGTATTGCATTAACCGTCATTTCCCTTTTTCACAAATGGAGAAATAGCCTTAATTAGCCCCTACGTAAATTATTTAACATACGGTAAGCTTAAACCATGAAAAAACCAACCAATATCTTCTATGTAGCAATGTTACTTGTATTTACCTTATCTTCATGTAAAACATTGACAACTAGCAGTGGCGAAAAGATTAAACCTTTTAAGGGAACTATAGTATACGATGTTCAAGTGATTCAAATTGTAGATACCATGTACATCGGAGATAGAACAGATTTTTTCGGAAAAGAAATGCATCTTACCGTTTTTAAAAACGGTAACATTCAACGTAAGTATTTTAATGCATCACGATTCGGGTATGATTTAACGTATTTAGATCTTAAAAATAATCTGTTTTACACCAAATATAATCACTTAGACTCGCTATACGGAACGGATGCAGGCGTCACAAATATCGTTAATTTAAAGGAACTTCCAACCTCAAAGAAAACTCAAAAAATTCTTTCGTATGACGTAAAAGAAATTGCTATTGGAGGCAAAGAAGTAGCAACATCGTTGACCAAGGGTGATTATTTGGGTATTAAATACAGCTATGCGGATGCATTCAAAATTGATAAAACAGCCTACAAGAATAGTAATCTTGACTTGTGGTCCTTTTTAATGAATAAAAGTGATGGATCTCTAAGTTTACGCTATGAAATTGATTACTACACCTACAAAGTAACCTATACGGCTACTGAGATTTTACCGGGCAAGTATGAAAAATACAAAGAAAAAATGAGCGTTGAATCACCTCGAGTGATCAAATAATTAACGCAACGCTTCAAATTCCAATCCTTGACTGATTTCACAGCCATTTTGGATCATTTCAAAAATCTCTAATTCTCGTTGTTTTGAGTATAGTTTAGTAGCAACATGACATTCCTTGTTGTGCTCGTCGATTAACACGCGAACGAGATGGATTTCAGCGTTATCACACTTAAAATAATAAGCAAAATCCTTTTCAACTTTATTCAGATAGTTGGTTTTTCGCAGAACACCTTCCCACACCACATCACTGAATTGATTAATTATTTGATCCGCATTGATAGGCTCGTTTTCCTTTATTGCTACCCAATCGTCAGCGGTAATGCCATTTACCACTAGAAACTTAATAAAATCTTCTTCTAATTTTTTCAGTTCATCTTTCGGAATACGACGGTATTTCATTACAACAAATTTAGCTTATTTAGAAAAGAAATAGGATTCCAGTGGGTTATCATTTAAAATATTCAATAGGAAATAATCTTGCCTACATACCCATAATCTTTAGGACAATATTAAATTTGCGGCAAATGTTAATAGGAAAAAATACCGTAGTAGGTGTTAACTACGCTTTAGACGTAGACGGGATGCAACTTGACGCATCAGGAGATACTCCTCTTACGTACCTTCACGGTCATGGTATGATGATACCTGGTTTTGAAAAACAACTTGAAGGACTAGCAGAAGGAGATACGTATGATTTTATGGTAACAGCCGCCGAAGGTTATGGAGAATTAAATCCAGATGCTATCACAGATTTGGATAAACAAATCTTCTTAATTGATGGTAATTTAAGTACCGAAGTTTTTGAAGGTGCGCAATTACAACTTACCAACCAAGACGGACAACCGATGGTAGGTGTCGTTGCAGCCATTGGTGAGGATACAGTAACTATGGACTTTAATCATCAACTTGCTGGCAAAAATTTGCACTTTACAGGTAGTATTGCTGAACTTCGAGTAGCTACTGAAGAAGAAATCGCCCACGGTCACGTGCATGGACCTGGAGGACATCATCACTAACAAAAAATTATGCTAGGAGCCGCTTTGTTTATTCAAGGCGGCTTTTTTATTACTCCTAGCTTGGGTTGCGTTAGAAAATCCTTCATCACCTAAGACCGACGAATAAAATAATTTGTACGTTTAATTGCTAAGTTAGATAGGTTTTATTTGTTTAAAAAGTCTATGGACTGCTTTAGTTTCATATAACCTGCCCGTTTTACAGCCGATTTTTTAAACACCTCTTTAAATACTTCTTCAGTCATTTCTGTCCAATCTTCTTCTTTTAATTCTTGCAACTTTTTGTGAGCAGAAAATGACGATATTTGGTGAGGCTGCGCAAATTTATTCCATGGACAAACGTCTTGACAAATATCACAACCAAATGCCCAGCCCTCCATCTGATTTTTAAAGTCCGTTGGAATCTGTTCCCTTAACTCTATGGTTAAATAAGATATGCATTTAGTGCTGTCTATTACCTTGTTAGAAACTATTGCATCTGTAGGACATGCATCAATGCATGCCGTACACGTTCCACAATGATCTGTAGTCGCATAATCAGAAACAAGTTCTAAATCTAAAATAAGTTCAGATATAAAATAAAAACTGCCTTTTTGTTTCGTAATAAGCATGCTATTTTTACCTATCCAACCTAACCCACTTTTTGCAGCCCAAGCTCTGTCTAATACTGGTGCACTGTCTACAAATACTCTTCCTCCCACCTCACCTATTCGCTCATTAATTAAAGCTAAAAATGTTTTCATCTTATCTTTTATGACGAAATGATAGTCCATTCCATAAGCATACTTTGCTATTTTAATTTTCTGCTGGTCCAAATTTTCAACGGGAGCATAATTAAGGAGCAACGAAATAACCGATTTGGAATCCTCCACCAGTTTAGTAGGATCTACCCGTTTTTCGAAATGGTTTTCCATCCATTTCATTTTACCGTGATAGCCTTTGGTAAGCCATTTTTCTAGATTAATAGCGTCTTCATCAAGCTGTTCTGCTTTGCTAATTCCACAAAAATCAAAACCAAGTTCGTTGGCTATTTCTTTTATAATAAGGGAATTACGCGCAGCAGAGTTATACATCTGTACCTTTAAAATAGACTGGGTGTATGTCCTTTTTTATAGTCCCGTCCTAAGTGAGTATAGGCTAGTTCTGTTACTTCTCTGCCCCTCGCTGTTCGTTGCATGAAGCCTTCTTTTATTAAAAATGGTTCGTAAACCTCTTCGATGGTTCCCGCATCTTCGCTTACAGCAGTTGCGATGGTATTAAGTCCTACAGGGCCACCTTTAAATTTGTCGATGATAGCAGCCAAAATTCTATTATCCATCTCATCTAAACCTCTAGAATCCACATTTAAAGCATCTAAGGCTAGTTTTGCAATATCAATTCCAATGCTGCCATCTCCCTTTATTTGCGCAAAATCTCGTGTTCTTCGAAGAAGCGCATTGGCAATACGAGGCGTGCCTCTGCTTCTTCCGGCTATTTCCAATGCTGCTTTGTGATCTATAGGAACATTTAGAATTTCTGCCGACCTGCCAACAATTTCAGTAAGCAGTGAAGTATCATAATATTCTAGCCTACATGTGATTCCAAAACGAGCACGTAAAGGAGCTGTTAGTAATCCGCTTCGAGTAGTTGCCCCAATTAATGTAAATGGACTAATACCTATTTGAATACTCCTCGCGTTTGGGCCAGTATCCAGTAAGATGTCGATTTTATAATCTTCCATAGCAGAATATAAATATTCTTCGATTACAGGGCTAAGACGATGGATCTCATCTATAAACAGGACATCCCCTTCAGATAGATTGGTTAATAATCCAGCTAAATCTCCAGCTTTTTCCAATACCGGTCCGCTGGTGATTTTAATACCGCTATGAAGCTCATTCGCAATAATATTTGCCAAAGTGGTTTTCCCCAGTCCGGGAGGACCGTGTAATAATACATGATCTAAGGCTTCTCCCCGTTGATTTGCAGCCTGTACAAAAATCTTAAGATTATCTAAAATTTTTTCTTGACCCGTAAAATCATCAAAGGAAATAGGTCGTAATACCCTTTCAATGTCCCTCTCTTGATCGGAGAAACCCTCACTGGTGCCATCCAAAATATCTTTGCTCACCGAGCGAAAGTAAATATAGAAACCTTATGGTAGGCAACGTTTTTTATAAACATTTCATCTATTACACCACAATAGTTAGTCTGCACACGTTTTCTTTGTACAAAATAATGTCTAAAAAAATACTACCATCACTTCTTTTATGCCTGTTTACTTCCCTCGCTGTTGGTCAAGTAAAACTCTCTGAGATCGTTTTTAAAAAAAAACAAATTGATCTAGGTATAATTTACCAAGAGAGCGGTGTTGCTTCATGTATTTTTGAGTTTACCAATACTGGCACTACTACCTTTGAAATTCGCTCGTTAGAAGTTTCGTGTGGTTGTACTACTCCACATTCCAATAAAAAAACCTATGCTCCAGGAGAGTCAGGCAAAATAACCGTAAATTTTGATCCAAAAGGCATAGTTGGCAAGGTAAATAAATGGGTTCAAGTAAGGGGGAATTTTTCAGACGCTTTAGATGTTGAATTGACGTTTGATGCAGAAATAAAATTATTTGCAGAGCGAGACAAATCAGCATACTACCCGGGTGAATTTGGATATTTACTCATAGAAAAATTAAAATTAAATTGGGGAACTGTTCTAAATAATGCCATTTTCTATGACACTATTAGACTAGAGAATGACGGTTATGATGATATTACCTTACACGAGTTTGTTAATCTCCCTTCATTTATAAAACCACTGAACATTCCTATTACATTGAAGCCGCAAGAGTCAGGGATGCTTTTGCTTCAAATTGATTTAACCATTGCAGACACAGTGGGCCCAGTAGCTGGTTCACTCAAGATTAATACAACCGACACGTACTTTAAGCGAAAGCAAATAGACTATTACTTAGATGCCAAACCTTATTTTTCATCCTTATCCAAGAGACAATTAAAAAATGCGCCTAAACTTGTTTTGAGTAATGATTTAGTGGATATGGGCACGATGAAAAGTGGGATTGTGCGGACTAAGACCATTACGGTTACCAACTCAGGAAAACAGCCTCTTATATTCAAAAGAATCGAGACAGACTGCTCGTGCGCCATCTTGAAACCGACAAAAAAAACGTTGGCTACAGGAGAATCATTGGAGATTCCAGTATTTTATGACTCTCTTTTTAAAAGTGGTAAACAGTTTAAGAAAATTACCGTGTATAGCAATGATCCGGTAAATCCAATACAAATTATAACTATCAAAGCAGTCGTAAATTAAGTATCTATACAATTTGGCAATTAAATTGATCGTTGTAAGTTAACATGAAAAGAAAACAGCTATTTATACTGTCAATGATATGTTTAACTACTTCTTTTTTAGGAGCTTACACATATAAAACTTTTTTCGACTCACCTGATTCACAACTTTCATACGCTGCCAATTCGACACCATACCGTCAAGTTAATTCTACAGACCTACAAAACGTAGAATCTGGTTTTATTACCGCATCAAAGTCAAGTACATCGAGCGTCGTTTTTATCAAAACAGAATCGCAGCAATATCAGTCTAGCGGTTTTTGGGGATTTGGATTTGATCCATTTGGCAGAATTGGAAAAGTTGCCAGCACCGGGTCAGGAGTCATTATGTCAGAAGACGGCTATATTATAACCAACCAGCACGTTATTGCAAATGCAGAAAAAATTCAAGTCGTATTAAGTGATAGTAAAAAAACATATGACGCTAAACTTATTGGCACTGATCCGAGTAGTGATCTTGCCCTACTCAAAGTGGAAGCCAATGGTTTAACACCGATACTATTTGCCAATTCAGATGAAGTAGAAATAGGCCAGTGGGTACTCGCGGTAGGCAATCCTTTTAACCTTACTAGTACGGTAACAGCGGGTATAGTGAGTGCAAAAGGACGAAATATTAACATTGTAGATAATCAATTCCCTATTGAGTCCTTTATTCAAACCGATGCTGCAATTAATCCAGGAAATAGCGGAGGAGCTCTTGTAAACCTTAGAGGTGAATTAATAGGAGTAAATACTGCTATTGCCAGCAAAACAGGCAGTTACGTTGGTTATGGATTTGCAATACCGAGTAATATTGTTGCCAAAACGATTGACGATATCAAACATTATGGCGAGGTTCAACGAGGTTTCTTAGGCATAGAAGTAGTAGACATTGACGGTGATATGACTGAAAAACTAGGCGGCAAAAATGGCGTATTAGTCAAGCGCATAACGGGCACCAATACTGCGGCAGAAGGTAAGTTGGAAGCGGGGGATTTAATAATTCGTATCGACGGAAAGCTAATTGATAGCAAAGCCACTTATGATGAAAGAATTGCTTATTTAAGACCTGGCGATATAGCTAAGCTAGAAATCCTCCGAGAAAATGAAGCGAAGTCATTTAACATTGCTTTAGTCAACAAAGAAGGAAATACAAAATTATTAAAAAAGGTAAGTGTCATCAGTGAAACGCTAGGAGGAGAATTTGAGCTAATCTCTAAATTAGAACGCGATTCTTATCGAATTCCAAATGGTATAAAAGTAAGTAATGTTTCCACAGGAAAACTTAGGCAAATGGGAATAGATAATGGTTTTATTTTCGTGAAAGTAAACGGAAAACCATCAAATGATGTTTACGACCTCATACAATTGCTTGAAACGGTTAAAGGTCAAGTAAGAGTAGAAGGTGTCACCTCAAATGGAACTAGTCAATATTTAAGTTTTACGTTTCGATAAAGGAGTTTAATACTGAATTAAACGTTTATTAAGTTAAAACGTTAATTCTTCGTAGGCCCCTTGAAGTTCACCTTGAGCATGTTTTTGATTGAGTCGTTTTGTGATAGCTATACCTTTCAAGTATATAGATTCGGCTGCTAAATCCTCTCCTATTCGCTCGTATAATTTACCTAAATGATAATAGGTGGCATAGTAATCTGGATGAGTATTTACAAGCGCTAGAAATAACTTCAAGGCAACCGAATCTTGTCCTAATGAAACATACTCAGTAGCAAGTGCATAACTTAAAAATGGGTCATCAGGAGTTACTTCTAAAAATGTTTTTATCTGCTCAATTCTCTCGTTGTTAGCCATTTATTTGGTCAATTAATTGTATTTTTGCACCTCAATTTTAATACATTTTTTTTAAATGAAAATATTAGTATGTGTTAGCGTAGTTCCAGATACTACCACAAAAATCACATTTACCGACGGGAATACCCAATTTAATAAAACTGGTGTTCAGTTTATTATAAACCCGTACGATGAATTAGCGCTTACCAGAGCTCTTGATATTACAGAACCTATCGGAGGAACAGTAACGGTAATTACGGTTGGAGAAGCAGATACGGAGCCTGTAATACGCAAAGCACTGGCAATGGGCGCTACCGATGCCATCCGCGTTGATGCAAATCCTAGTGACGGTATGTACGTGGCTGCGCAACTAGCAGCACAAGCTAAATCTGGAGGTTATGACATGATTATCACAGGTAGAGAATCTATCGACTATAATGGTGGTCAGGTTCAAGGACTTTTAGCTGAAATGTTAAATTGGCCTTTGATTAACGTAGTGATGGAGCT
This sequence comes from Chitinophaga pinensis, assembly GCA_945889315.1. Lineage (GTDB taxonomy): Bacteria > Bacteroidota > Bacteroidia > NS11-12g > UBA9320 > UBA9320. The sequence continues at coordinate 12,387 of CAMDBP010000018.1, read as the reverse complement.
TGATGCTACGGACGATAAAGTTACTGCTGTTCGCGATATAGACGGAGGAAGAGAAACGGTAAGCGTAAAAACTCCTGTTGTTGTAAGTGCCCAAAAAGATTTATGTGAACCCCGTATTCCAAACATGCGCGGCATCATGATGGCAAGAAGCAAGCCACTTAACGTGGTAAGCGCAGAAGATAAATTTAATTACACTTCAGTGAGCAAATACGATTTACCTCCTGCAAAAAGCGGTGTAAAAATGATAGATGCGGCAAACGCAGAAGAACTTATTGACTTATTACATAACACAGAGAAATTATTTTAGGATTATGGCAGTAATAGTATACGCAGAAAGCGACAACGGAATATATAAAAAATCAAGTTTTGAAGCAATATCGTACGGTAAAGATTTAGCAACGCAGCTAGGTTCAACCTGTATTGCTGTAACCATTGGTAATAAAGGAACTCAAAATCTAGGTTTGTATGGCGCAGACAAAGAATTAACGATTTCAGGAGATTTATTTTCTACCTTTAACCCACAAGCATACGCAAAAGCACTTAGTGAGGTAGTGAGTGCTGAAGGTGGAGATACCGTTATTATTTCACAAACATATAATGGCAAATCTATTGCACCATTATTAGCGGTAAAACAAGATGCAGCCCTGGTTACAGGAGTTGTAGATATGGTAGATACTACTGCAGGATTTAGTGTCAAAAAAACCTGTTTTTCAAGTAAGGCGATTGGCCATATAAGTATAAACCATGCTAAAAGAGTACTTACGCTTATACCTAATTCTTACAAGATAACCCAAGATGGCTCGGATATTACAACTGAAACGGTCAATACATCTGTTTCAGCCGCTGATATTAATACGACCATCGTTTCTACAGATAAAGTTACGGGTAAAATACCCTTGACAGAGGCTGAATTAGTCGTATCTGCAGGAAGAGGTTTAAAAGGCCCAGAAAATTGGGTGATGGTAGAAGAGTTAGCAGACATACTTGGTGCAGCCACTGCATGTTCTAAACCTGTAAGCGATATAGGATGGAGACCCCATAGTGAACACGTAGGACAAACTGGTATTACGATAAAACCAAACTTGTATATTGCAGCAGGTATTTCTGGAGCAATTCAACATTTGGCAGGTGTTGGAAGCAGTAAAGTGATTTGTGTAATCAACACAGACCCAGAAGCTCCTTTTTTCAAAGCAGCGGATTATGGAATAGTAGGTGATGTTTTCGACGTATTACCCAAATTAATAAAACGTGCCAGAGAAATTAAAGGCGCGTAACTTAGTTAACCAACAGATAAATAGTAAGCTATGGGTGGTGAAAAAATAGAATTAAATATAGTAGGATTAACCTCTGGTCACTCTCAAAGAAACAGCTATACCTTAATTTTAGGTCAAGAGGACGGAAACTTAAAACTACCTGTGGTTATTGGAAGTTACGAAGCCCAATCCATTGCGCTGATTATTGAAGGTCTCACGCCCCAAAGACCTTTAACACATGACTTAATGTATGACGCTATGGAAAAATACAATATCCTAATAAAGGAAGTAGTTATAGATCAACTGAAAGAAGGCGTATTTTATGCCAAGATAATCACAGAACAAAACGGTGTAGAGTTCGCTATCGATTCCCGAACTTCTGATGCCGTGGCAATGTCTCTTAGGGCTAAATGTCCTATCTATACCTTTAAGTCTATTTTGGATGACGCTGGGATAATTTATGATGGAGAAGTCGAAGACGAAAATAATGCAGAGCATATTAAAGAACTTAATCCCAAGACAGACTCTGCAAACAGCCTGAATAAGATGTCCCTTAATGAGTTAAATAGCGAACTCGAAAAAGCAATTCAAGTAGAGGATTATGATAGGGCAGCTGTTTTACGAGACGAAATTAACTCTAGATCATAAGTTAGATTTTGCTATTAGTCCATAAAAAAAGGAATGTTATTTTAACATTCCTTTTTTTTATGCGAACTAGTTAGATCTAATTAATTATTAATTTATGCACTGATGGAATTCCATTTAACTCCAGATTAAGCATATAAATGCCATTACTCAGGCCACTAACATCAATTAACCCTTTACCAATTGCATCCTGTGATATTAAAATTTTGCCTTGAATATCGCATAACGTAAAACTCAATTTATCATTGACTTCAGCTTCGATATTAACCTTACTCTTACTCGGATTTGGGTAAATCTTAAGTTTTGAATTACTTAAAGATTGAATTGAATTTGATTTTCCTGGTACAATAAAAGTTACCACAGAACTTTCATCCAAGTCATTATCTCCGTAACTAACATTCATAGTATTTTGTAAGGTCACGGCATCTATAAGCCTAAAATCATCGATATACCAGCCGTCAACAGCAGCTGCACCATCACTAGCAAATCTAAATCTAACACTAATTTGATTGCCACTGAAAGATGATAAATCTACTGTTGATTCAATAAATCCACCTGAATTCCCGGTAAATGCATCTCTACCAGAAATTGCACTTTCTGGATTACTTTGAATAACTTTATTATAACCATTTTTAGTGAAGTATGGTCCAGCATCAAACCAATTAGAGCCATCAGTTTGAATTTCAATTACTCCTCCATCCCATCCATCTTCGGAATTTATCCAATGCCTAAATGAAAAACTTGGTGCTTTGTAGGTTGTCAGATCATACCCATGTTCTAGATACAGGTCGGTTGATACTTCAGCGTTTGTAGCTTTCCAAACTGCATTAGATATCGTTAAGTTTACAATTTTCCAATCTACTCCTATACCAGAAGAATTAATTTTCCAATCTCCGATTCCATTTTCCACGTAATCCTCCCATACGATGGAAGAGGCATTTGCAAAATTAGGTATTACCTTAAACGTACAAATGAATGAATCCCCTGGTGCAATGCTATCTACAAATACGGTAATTATGCCATTAGACGCTGTGCCACATTTTAAAGAAGCAGGCACTAAACTTACCTCTTTTCCTAATGTATCGTTAATCTGAATATTACCAATTGTTTTCCCAGTCTTATTATACAAAGCAAGTGTATACATTAACTCTGCTCCATTGGCACTATTCTCTGCGGCGGTTTTTTTGAGTTGCAGCTTATTCTTAAGATAAGGAGGTATATCAAATCCTTCACTCCCGTCACTCCTATCGTCAGAACTCCCTTGAACAGCACTATACCCTAAACCTCTTCTCGAAAATGCACTCCAGATCAGTAACTCATTATCACCGCCGTTAGCATTTTTATCTGCTTGAATTATAGCATCTCTCGCATCTGTAAATCCAGGATTACACGGCTGTAACTTCATACCGTCAATGACTAATTGCATAGTCTTATTATTACCTCCTGTTCCGTTATAAATATCGCTGTCATGACCATATTTATCAATCATAACCCAGTATAAGTCCCAAAGCATAGAACACCATACACTTCCCACACCGTGAGGCACAGAAAAAGACTTAATATCATCATATGAATAAGGGCTTCGGGTTATATCTGCTGAATACGGATAATTTCTTATCCCTCTACCATTCGTAGGCATATCAACTACATAGGTTCCAATACCTCTTAGTTTATTCGCTGAATCATTGGGTTGATGGGTCATTACGAGTGAAAAGAAATCGCTCCAACCTTCTCCCATTTGTTCTTCATTAGATAAGCAACTGCTATTGGCAGCCCCACCCGTGAGTCGCGTTGATATTCCGTGGCCGTATTCATGCGCAATCACGCCGTTATCAAAATCACTATCAAATGTAGTTGCAGACACATCATTTGAATCATACAAACTTACATTGACATCCTGAACTTCCATTACATTGCGTATAGCAAGGCCGTCGGTTTGCGAAATATGTACCGAAGGAATGGTGATTCCAGCACTTGTTCCGCCCATTACAATTGGGTCGTTGTCATCACTGTAAATAACGACGGCTATTGCACCAGCATCTTGTGCGTTTTCAACTTTCACACTAAAATTACAGCCTTTTCTTCTGATTAAGGCTATATTTCCTGCAAGACCAGAACCATTAATTAGTGTATTACAACCTTGATCTCCGTTTGGTGTTCCATCATCTACTAAAACCAGCTTACCTGTCACCGGAATTGAAGTTAGTGCGGGACCAAAATTAGCAACATTTGCATTGTATTTACCTTTAATACTGTTCGGAGTATTTACACTAAAGAAATCACCTGATGAACCAGATTTCCAAATGTACATTTGCATACGAGGGTTATCTCCGTCCGGAGGGGTAGCAAAATTCGCGTTATTGGTACCACTTCCGTCTTGAGCATCTGCTTGAACATAATCACCACCGAGACCACCATTACCGTAATTATTACTTTGAAAGTTTCCTGATTCCTCGTCGAAACCATAATGCCACCATACATCATGCATCATGTTATTCCAATAGAACAAGTTAGTTATTGCGGCATCTAGATGTAACTCATGACTTTTAGTTATATCAAAATTGTGATCAAAAGTTAGTGTGCTTCCTCCATTTGGACTATATCCTGGTACATTTAAGTCATTCTTATCCTCACTTGCAAACACATTATTACCTCTTGTTATAGTATACTCTTCTCCAGCGGATCCATCTGTATCGTGCCAGCCGAATGGTGACGCTTGTGCATCTTCAGGACTACTGACAATACTTATATTCCCGTGGTTTGGACTTTCCAAAGGAAAGGCAAAAACACGGTACGAAGCAGTTGACATAGCCCGTGTAGAAGAATTTAATTCTGGCATTAAAGGTGAGTTAGTTAAATGCTTACTTGAACTGACATCATGACTTAAATGTGTCAGATTACAGTGTACAACCCAGTCATTTTGATCTACTACTTCTCCTGTAATTCCATTTATTCTAGTATTGAACCAATGCTTGTGGTCTTTATTATAGATAGAAACATCGTATGCAGGGAATCCGTTTTTGCCAAGAATAACCCATAGACTACGCACTTTAATAGGACGCTCGCTCAACTCTGAATCAATGAATATACACTCTTTATCATCTTTATACGTAACAGTAAGAAAACTAGTCAATTTATGCGGTATAACTCTTTGTAAAGCCTCAGACGGAGTTAAACGATAGTTATAACTTTGGATGAGAGACTCCGCATTGAGTATGAATTTATGGTTTATGCTCGCGATTACGAAATCTTTAATCGCAATATTAAACTCCGTTTTATAAATAGGTATATTATTGATCGTCTGTTTACCATAAAATATGGTCACATTTCCAGAACTCTTTACTTTATTGGTAATGATATAACTGGGAGCATACCCTTTCTCCTTATAAATAGATTGAATGTGTTCACTGACAATTTGTTCTTGTGAAGGAAGTACAGCGAAAGAAATAGCACTTAAAGTAATAAACGCAAGTAGTAAGACTTTTTTCATAAATAGGAATGCAATATATAAATATAAATCTGTGTAATTTCGAGTTTCACGCTTTCAATTTACTAATGGTCGCTTTTAATGTATTTAAACTGACATCCATAGCTTTCTTTGTTTTTTCTACTTCGTTGTATACTGCATCTAATTTCGCTTCCAATTCAGTGATATATTCTTCATTATGGCCGTGCTTAAACATTTGACCTCTACCCATGATTAGCCATTCTGAATTTACTTCAGGATATGTCGTTAGAATTTGCTCTACTGCAGCCAAGCTAACTTTGTTTCTTCCTGATCCTATGTGTGATAGAATCACTGTACTTATACCCGTTGCCTTGGAAAAGTTTGATCGTGTTGTTGCTGTTTTTGCAATTAACTGCTCTAATCTGCTATTTATGCTCATACCTACATTTGTTAATCAACCCTCTATATTATTAACAAATGTAAATTAATTCACATTTGTTAAAATAACATATGTTAAACATATTATGTACAATTGATGGTTTTTAAGCTATTTTTTAGTTTATATATTTGTGTTAACACTCTCATTAGTAATATTTTATATGTAAAAAATTAACAATTGTGGACATCGTGTCAGTATGGCGGTATGCCTTCTAAATAAAAGATTTGTACATTTGCTCAGATTAAAAAACAAATGAAAAAACAAGACATTCTTATACTTTCGGCCGTTATGTTAGCGCTAGTTTTAATTCGGGTATATTTTAACATCCCTAATTTTAATCCCCTTGGCGCAATCGCATTAATGGGTGGTGTCCTATTCGGCAGAAACTTATTGGCTTTCTTAATTCCTGTGAGTGCGTTATTCGTAGGAGATTTATTATTAGCGTCAAATAATGCCTTAAATCAAGACTATCTTTTCTCTGCTTCGTTCCTTACTGTTTATGCCTCTTTTGGGATAATGATAGCGTTGGGAATGTTATTGGCAAAAAAACCATCATTATCTAGTGTAATTGGAGGGAGTCTTCTTGCTGCAATTGCATTTTTTATAGTAACTAATGCAGGAGCATGGATTACATTACCTGATTACCCTAAAACCTCTAATGGATTAATGTCTGCATACACGGCTGGTATACCATTCTTTAGGAATACGCTTATAAGTCAAGTAGTGTTTAGTATTGGCATCTATGCAGTATACTCATTCGCTACACAACGCAAAATGGCTATTGCGTGATAAAAGTTTATATTTAATAAAAAAAAAGCCTACTCAAATGAGTGGGCTTTTTTTATTAAATTTCGTTGAACTCTTGTACTATAAGACCTGCCCGTAATTTAGGTTCGATATAGGTACTCTTTGGAGGTAAGATTTTATTACTGTCTGCTATTGCAATAACATCTTCAAATGAACACGGCTTAGTAGTGAATGCCATGCTATAAAGGTCTGAATCTACTAATTCAAGTAGCTCCTCTAGTCCATTGGAAAATGGGTGATAGTATATCTGTGAATCAGTTCTACTATCTTGTATGTCAAATACTCCTCGTATAACAATTTCTTCTAATATCTCTACGTCTAATTGATTATTCTGCGATTCAAATGACAATAAATACCATTGTTTATCCAAATAAAGACCAAAATCGTTGGTCTCTGAAATAGAATATAATGGCTTATCTGATTTCATTATTTTGAAATGGATGGCTAATTCTGCTATTATTTTTTGATTATCTACCGAATTTATGGGATTTATAAGCCTGTGAAATGGATGAATCTCCAACTGATTTTGATGCACAATGTAACACATGGATTTATCATTATCTAAGCCAGGAACTAAGGAATTAAACTCCGAGGTACTTGCTGACCTATGGTGTCCATCTGCAATATAAAAACTTTCAATATCCGCCATATTTTGCTGTAGCTTAGCTACTGCAAACGCGTTATCTACTCTCCTAACCACATGTGTTTTACGGTCGGAAGAAACAAAACGATATATTTCCGTTGCTTCTAGTTCGTCTAAGTTAACGTCCCTATTATGAGCCAATAAAGTAGGCTCTCCCATTATATGCGCTGTTTTAAATAATTCTACTAAAAACTTTAATCTGCTGAGACGTATTTCTTCGTGTTTCTTTATTCTATTTTCACGGTAATCATTTATGCTACATAAACCTATAACACCCTCACAGGATTTTCCGGAAGCGGAAATTTGCTCATAGAGATAGAAGGATTCTTTTTCTTCCTTAAACAGTACACCTTGACTCTTCATATTAGCAATGTACTTAGCGGCAAAAGGTAAAAATTTTTCAGGTTCTTGTGCAGCTCCATTAAAGCTCATATGACTTTTAGTGACATGATGAAAAGTGTATGGGTTGGTCATTAGCTCATTTACCAAATCTTCTTTCGTAGGATGATCTGTAGATTTTGCAGTGACCTTTTGTACCATCTCTGGCAAGGGTCTTAGTGCTTTAAATGGAAATATATTTGGCAAAAAATTACGAATTAAAGTAGTTTATAATATTCTGAGCAAGCTCTACCCCCACTCTTTCTTGCGCTTCTTCTGTAGACGCTCCAATGTGCGGGCTAAGTCCAACCGAATTCATTCTTAAAATATCGGTGTTGACGGGCGGCTCTTTTTCAAAAACATCTGTCGCAGCATACTTTACTTTACCTGATGTTATTGCTGCTATAAGTGCTGCTTCGTTAATGGTTCCACCTCTAGCACAATTTACCACTCCTACTCCGTTTTTCATTAGATCAAATTCTGGAGTATCTAATACATAACCCTGTCCACCGGGTATGTGCAAGCTAATAAAATCTGCATTAGCTAACAGTTCTTCTTTACTTATCGTTTTCACCTTAATGGAAAATTCATGTTTATAAACTGGATGTATGTCAAGGGTAACTTCACCTTCAGTTAAAAAGGGATCATATGCTAAAATTTCCATGCCGCATCCAAGGGCAATCGAAGCGGTGGCTCTGCCGATCCTACCAAAGCCAATTAATCCTAACTTTTTGCCTTGTAATTCGATTCCTTTGCTGGCTGATTTCTTGAGTGATCCAAAGTCTGAAACACCGTCAAGACTCATGGCTTTATTCACTGCTGGTAATGATCTCACTATACCAAACAAATGCGCCATTGCCAATTCTGCAACTGATCGAGATGACGCTGCCGGTGTGTTAAGTACAGCAATATTCTTGCTTTGGGCAAATTCTACATCTATATTATCTAAACCTACGCCACCTCTTCCTATCACCTTAAGGTTTGGACAGGCTTTTATAAGCTCAGTGCGCACTTGCGTTGCACTTCGTACAATAATGGCATCGTATTCATTAAGTTTCGCAGCAAGTTCTTCTTGGGGAATACTATTTGTATCCACCGTATGTCCTGCTTTTTCAAGCAACGCTATACCTGATTTGTCCAGGCCATCATTTATCAATATTTTCATTTTAACCGTTATTTAAACGTTTGCATTACATCAACTAGAGCTTGTACGCTATCTATGCCTAGAGCATTATACATACTTGCTCTATATCCACCAACACTTCTATGACCTTTCAATCCACTAATATTTGCATCCTTAATTGCTTTTTCAAATGCACCTTCTATTTCTTCCGTTGCGCACTTAAATGTAACATTCATTTTAGAACGATCTTCTATAGCTGTAGTACCTACAAAATTTGGATTTATATCAATCTCGTTGTACAGCAAATTTGCCTTCGCAGTGTTTATTTTTTCTATAGTACTTAAGCCCTGCTCATCAATCCATCTAAGCGTATGCATACATCCAAATATAGCAAAAACAGAAGGGGTATTGAACATGGATTCACCTTTAATATGCGTAGTATAATCGAGCATAGTGGGCAGATAACGAGTTACCTTTCCTAAAATGCCTTTTTTAACGACTACTAAGGTTGTACCCGCTGGACCCATATTTTTTTGTGCTCCTGCATATATTAAATCAAACTGCGTAAAATCGAGTTCTCTACTAAATATATCAGAGCTCATATCGCAAATCATTGGCACATCACATTTAGGGAAATGATGCATTTGAGTTCCAAATATCGTATTATTAGACGTGCAATGGAAGTAATCGTAATCAGAACCAATTACATAATTCTTTGGGATGTAATTAAAATTTTGATCTTCTGAAGACCCCAGAACATCTACCTGACCAAAAGCATTTGCTTCTTTAATCGCATTATTAGCCCAAGTACCCGTATTCGTATAGGCCGCTTTCTTTTCTAATAAGTTCATTGCTACCATCAAAAATTGCATACTTGCGCCACCTTGAAGAAAAAGAACATCGTAATCATCATTTAGTCGCATAATTTTTTTCACGAGAGCACATGCTTCGTCTAAAACAGCAACGAATTCCTTACTTCTATGAGAGACTTCAATAAGTGAGAGATTGGTTCCTTCAAAATTTTGAAGTGCCTGAATACAGTTATCGATAACTACTTGTGGCAAGATAGCTGGACCTGCCGAAAAATTATGTACTTTGCTCATATAAAAATAATTAGAGCAAAACTATTTATTTCTTGTTATTTGCACCATTAGAACTTGAAACTTAGAAGAAAAATAGAGAAGAAATTAATTAATCTAGATAAGATGCTAGACCAAAGACTTGCTCTTGTAAGTTTTCCAGGGTTTAAAGGTAAATCCATTTATCAAGTTGGTAAGTTTTTTTTGAACGGTTTATTTCAGGAAAGCTTGAATTTGCGGGCATCTTCACTGGCATTCAACTTCTTTATTGCCTTATTCCCATTGATCATTTTTTTGTTTACACTTATCCCCTATGTACCTATTGAACATTTAGATCAACTGATTACAGAATTAATCGATAAAGCATTACCTAAAAATGCATCTGCATTTTTAAATGAAACAATTCATGACATCGTTACAAATCAAAATGCGGGCTTACTTTCCTTCGGTTTTATAGCCGCTCTTTACTTCTCTAGCAATGGATTTGCTTCATTAATTGCAGCATTTGACCAGGGAGCGCACTATAAGAAACAACACAACTGGTTTGCTATTCGAGCCAAAAGTGTTGGACTTCTTTTTATCGTAATTACTTTGCTTATCTCGGCTATTCTACTCTCTGTTATTTTTTCGTATGGGTTGAGTGTGGTTGAAGGTACAATATCATTAAATGATCAACTTACATTCACGCTACTAAAACTGGTAGAATTTACCTTGACGCTTGCTTTGGTTTATTTTATATATAGCTCCATATATTACTTTGGATCTCACAAAGAGTCTGAATGGCGTTTTTTTTCAGCGGGAAGTACCATTGCTACGTTGTTATCTTTTGTCACCACGTATGGTTTTCGAATCTATGTAGAGAATTTTAACTCGTACAATAAGCTCTATGGTTCAGTAGGAACGTTACTTGTGCTTATGCTACTCATTTATTTTAATTGTTTTGTTATTCTTATAGGCTTCGAGCTTAACCGAAGTATAGATAAAGCAGTTTAGCCCTAGCATCACTTTCTAGTTGATTTTATGTTTTCACCGAGCTAGGAAGATTATTGGTTCAAAAAAAAAGTCTAATCATACATATTCTGGGTTGTGCTTTTAGCGGCCTTTATGCATTTTTTTGCATAAAAAAAGCCCCAACGAACCGTTGGAGCTTTCTAATTTAGTTGCGGAGGCGGTAGGATTCGAACCTACGGACCTGTAACAGTCAACAGTTTTCAAGACTGCCGCATTCGACCACTCTGCCACGCCTCCTCAATACTTATTCGAAATAAACACATCCTATTTCCTTAAGCGGCTGCAAAGATATTCAAATACTTTTTTTTACAAATAAAAAATATCTAAAGTTGAATAAATAATTAAACCGGATCCTTTAATCACCTACTCATGCGTCTTCTCTTCACCAAGAAGGGAATAAATGTTAATTCTACCGGCAAAGAGGTGTCTGCCTCAACATAATCTATTTTATACTGTGCAAATCGTGATTTTAAATTTGATGTGTAGGCCTTCATGCGTTCTACATAGAACGCTTTAATGTCATTGGGCTGTAATTTCAACGACTCGCCACTTTCAGCGTCTATAAAGTGTACAGGCGAATGGCCAAACTCAAAGCTAATCTCACTGGATTTGTGTAACGTATGAAACACAATCACTTCGTGTTTATGATGTTTAAGATGTTTTATAGCATCAAATAACTTTTCGATATCACGGTTTTCTTCCAAAAAATCAGTAAACAAGATCACTAGACTTCGTTTGTGAATTTGAGCAGCTATGGTATGTAACGTCTCCGAAATATCCGTAGTTTTTTGCGAAGAATTGTACGTTAAGTAAGTTTCAAGTTGGTGCGTCAGTTCTTTATAATGCCTGGATGATGAGGCGATTTTACTTGAAGCTATCACGGTATCGTCAAAGTAAACCACACCGCAAGCATCTCTCTGTTTTTTGAGCAATTGCAAAAAAACGGCTGAAGACCAAATTGCATATTGCAGTTTACTGAGTGAATCCTTCACTTCTATTTGCATAGAAGTAGAAACATCAATGATAATTTGACATCTTAGGTTGGTCTCTTCGTCAAAACGTTTGCTATAAAGTTTATCTGTTCGTCCGTATAACTTCCAATCGATGTTCCGCGTACTCTCACCTACATTATACTGTCTGTGTTCGGCAAATTCTACTGAAAAACCGTGAAATGGACTCTTGTGTAATCCTGTAATAAATCCCTCAACCGCCTTATTGGCCAGTAAGTCCAGATTTCCGGTGTTTAGTATGTCCTGCTTGTTTATTTTCATAAAAAAACGGTATAACTCGTTGCCAAGTTATACCGTTCAATAATACAATTTGTAACTCAGATTAAGCTAGTTGATTTTTAATCTTATCTTCAATAGTTACCTTAGGCACTGCGCCAACTATTTTGTCAACTACTTCACCATTCTTAAAAACCAATAAGGTAGGAATACTTCGAATACCATATTTCATCGGTGTTGCAGAGTTAAGATCTATATTCATTTTTCCAATTTTTGCTTTACCATCATATTCAACGGCTAGTTCCTCTATAACTGGGCCTATCATCTTACACGGA
>CAMDBP010000017.1 GCA_945889315.1 Chitinophaga pinensis | reverse complement strand
ACAAGTGCTTGTAGCTCACCCTTAGATTTTTGTAAAAGAGTATACGCTTTTTGATTTAATGTTTCTGCAAATTGAGTGTCTGATAGATCTTTAGTATTCACCCGGATATTCATATAGGCTCCTTCAATGGCAGTAATACAGCACAACGCTCCAACGCCTGCATCTGTGATGGAAGCCTTATTGCCGTTTTCGATCATGGCTTTAATAATTTCAGTGGTTCTTGCAGCGGTTTGCATAACTTTAAAAGGAACTTCAGCGGCGTATTGACTTGCTTTTTCTATAGACTCTAGGCGTACTTTCTTTTCTTCTTCTGAATCTTTTGGTAAACGAATAGCTTCAATTATAGCATTAAATGATCGCGTATCTTCATCTACTAAAAAAAGCATTTCATTTTTAATTTCCTGTCCTGTACATGCCCAATCAGAGAAGAAATTTAGCTTTTCTTCCCATCCTGGTTTATTTGCACTTAAGTTAGCCACCATAGTGGCTAACGATACTCCCAGAGCTCCAACATAAGCAGATATACTTCCGCCTCCTGGAGCCATACTTTCAGAAGCGGTTTCATTTGCTAATCCTTTAGCTGTGAGTTGTATTAATTTTTCGTCCTCTTGGGATTGGAGTTGATATTCGATTATTTTTTTCTGAGGATCAAAAGGACTTAACTCATCTAAGCCTAGCGATTTTACAGCAATATGAATGAGCTCTGCGTCATCAACACCCAACGAACGTTCTTGTTTTTTGAGAAAATGACGACCAGCATCCAGCATCGCTTTTAAAGGAATTAGTCCAACGAGTTCACTGCCTGTAATTCGAACACCCCGCTCTACGCAACTATCTTGCACTGCATCAAAAAAAGTATGAATAGGGGTAATATTGAAGTTGGTTAAGTTGGCACTTACTTGTGCTACCTTATACTCATCAATATACCAGCCTACAGCTTGTACGGCTTGGCAAGTTCCTGGTATTCTAACAGGTTCTCCGTGTTCATCGGTTTTAATTTTTCCTGTAAAAGGATTTCCTTCTCGTAATACTCTTCCTGTTTCGCGTACATCAAAAGCAATTCTATTAGCAATACGCGTTGATGTGGTATTTAAATTAATGTTATACGCTATGAGGAAGTCTCGAGCCCCAATTACCGTTGCGCCACTTCTAGCGCTATAGATAGATGGTCCAAAGTCAGGCTTCCATTCGGGTCTTTTTATTTTTTCAAAAAAACCTTCGTACTCTCCGGCACGAATGATAGAGAGAACATTTCTTTTGGTATCCGATTGCGAAGCACCATATAAATAAGTAGGTATGTGTGTTGTTTCTCCGACTCTTTTTGCAAGCTTAACAGCCCATTGAGAAGTTTCTTCCATACTAATATTCGCAACTGGGATAAGAGGGCATACATCAGTTGCACCCATTCGGGCATGCTCTCCTTTATGTTTGCTCATATCTATTATTTCACCTGCCTTAACTATTGCCTTATAGGCAGCCTCAATTACTGCTTCAGGTGTCCCTACAAAGGTAACTACTGTTCTATTGGTGGCTGCTCCTGGGTCTACATCCAGTAATTTTACGCCATCTACGCTTTCGATTTCATTGGTTATTTGCTGGATAATAGCGAGGTCTCTCCCTTCACTAAAATTAGGTACACACTCTATGAGTTGTTGTTTCATTTAATTCTTGTAATAGATGGCAAAAATAGAATTCAATCTAAATAAATAACACTATCCAACAGATACAAAATATATTTGCCGTGCAAAGTGAGATACGCATTAGAACTAGGATATAAAGGCACAGAGTATAGAGGGTGGCAATCTCAGTTGAACGGCAATACAGTACAGGAAGAATTGGAACTTCAATTGGCTCGCTTATATCAGAAAAAAACGAATGTTTTAGGATGTGGAAGAACGGATGCCGAAGTACATGCTACTTATTTTGTGGCACACTTTGAAGCTGAAAGTGAGTTGCCGGAACGTTTCTTATTTCGCCTAAATCAGATGTTACCTCCTGATATTGCTGTGTATAATGTTTTTGCGGTTACGGATGATTTTCATGCACGATTTAGCGCAACATACCGAAAGTATATTTACAAGACCACTTTTGTAAAAAATCCATTCAGAAAGGATGAGATGCTTTTTCTTTTTAAGCAACCTAACGTCGAGTTGATGAACCTTGCTTGTTTGGAGTTGTTAAAACACAATGACTTTGCTGCCTTTTGTAAAAGCAATGCGGATAACAAAACTACTTTGTGTGACTTAATGGAGGCTCAATGGATAGTAAATGACGGATGTTTGGAGTTTCATGTAAAGGCAAATCGTTTTTTAAGAAATATGGTTAGGGCCATGGTAGGTACCTTGTTAGATATTGGTAATGGAACAACTGAATTAGCATCCTTACCTGGCATATTAGGGAGTGGGACACGCAGCGCCAGTGGTAAAAGTGTTGCGGCAAAAGGGCTTTATTTAGTTGAAGTAGGATACAATTGGGATGAGTTCAAAAAGTAAGAAAGTAGGAGCGGCGTTCGACCTCAAGTTAATCGGCCGTATTATAAAATTAGCAAAGCCACACCGAAAGTTGTTATGGCTTGCCGTATTGTTTACCTTACTTCTAACTGCATTAGCCCCAATACGGCCTATGCTTGTACAATATACTTTAGATCATTTTGTGGAGAATAAGGATAAAGCAGGAATTCAACTGTTCAGTATCTACATTTTACTTCATATAATCCTTAACAGTTTGGTGCTTTTTGGGCATACCTATATAACCAACTTATTGGGTCAAAAAGTTATTAAAGACTTGCGAATGAGAGTCTATAATCACATACTGTCATTATCATCATCGTTTTTTGACACCAGTAAAGTAGGTATGTTAATTACCCGATCGGTATCCGATGTAGAGACGGTGTCCAACTTTTTTTCTCAAGGTTTTATTTCAATTATCGGAGACTTAGCTCAAATAGTGGCGGTATTGATTATTATGTTTATAACCAGCTGGAAATTAACGTTGATATCCCTTGCCGTTATGCCGTTATTGATCATTGCTTCTGAGATTTTTAGACGGGGGGTTAAGACTTCTTTTCAGAAGGTTAGGGTTCAAGTATCGCAACTAAATTCGTTTGTGCAAGAACAAATAGTGGGCATGGAAGTGGTGCAAGTGTTTGGTAAAGAAGAGCAAGAGTTTCAAAAATTTGAAAAAATAAACAGAGAGCACATGGATGCTCATAATCAATCTGTTTTTTATTATGCCGTATATTTCCCGATTGTAGAAATTGTCAGCAGTCTAGCGCTTGGACTTATTGTGTGGTGGAGTGCAGGATATCCTACCGCAGCAAGTGCCGGATTAATCACCGCATTCATTCTCTATATAAATTTAATTTTTAGGCCCATTCGTTTTATTGCCGATCGATTTAATACCATGCAGATGGGTGTAGTAAGCAGTGAGCGTATCTTTGAGTTGCTAGACGATGATACAGCCGTAGAGCAGAAAGGTGAAGTAGTTTTACGTGATTTTCAGGGAGATATATCATTTGAAAATGTTTGGTTTGCCTATGTAGACGAAGAATATGTTTTGAAAGACGTAAGTTTTAAACTTGAAGCTGGAAAAAGTTTGGCTATTGTAGGTGCTACCGGAGCAGGAAAATCAAGTGTTATCAGTCTTATCACGCGTTTATATAGTATTCAAAAAGGTGTTATAAAAATTGATGGTATTGAGGTAAATGCACTAGAATTAGAATCCTTACGTAACCAAGTGGCCGTGGTATTACAAGACGTATTTTTGTTTGCGGGAACCATAACAGAAAATGTAACCTTAAAGAGCAGTAGCTTTACGCAAGAGAAAATGAAGGAGGCTGCAGCGTCTATTGGAGCATTGCGTTTTATAGAAAGCTTAGAAGGCGGTTGGCGATACGAAGTTATGGAGCGGGGCAATACACTCTCTGTAGGGCAACGGCAATTAATAAGTTTCATACGCGCAATGGCTGCAGATCCCAAGCTACTAATTTTAGATGAGGCGACTTCTAGCGTAGACTCAGAAACGGAAGAACTTATTCAGCAAGCGACGCAACAGCTTATGAAAGGACGCACAAGTATCATCATAGCGCATAGATTAAGTACCGTGAGAGAAGTAGATACAATTATGGTGCTGGATAAAGGAAGAGTTGTTGAACAAGGTAATCACGATGAGTTAATGCAGCTCCAGGGTGCATACTATGAGTTATTTCAAAAGCAATTTGAGCTGGCTTAATACCTAAAAAAAATAACTAAGAATCCTTAAACTATAAATATCCACATGATTGGTATAATGTATTAGTCCTTCTATTTTTGACGCCTATTAAATGATGGCTAGAGTAGTATCAGGAATTCGACCAACAGGAAAATTACATTTAGGTAATTATTTTGGAGCAGTTAAAAGCTTTCTTCGGATGCAAGAGGAGCATGATTGTTTCTTTTTTATTGCTGATATTCACTCACTTACCACGCATCCTACACCTGCGGACTTACACGCAAATGTACATCAAGTATTAGCGGAGCACTTGGCAATGGGGGTAGATCCAAATCAATGTGCCTTGTTTGTACAGAGTGATGTTCCGGCTATTTCGGAGCTTTATACGTATTTTAATATGAATGCGTACATAGGTGAGTTGGAGCGATCGGTAACCTATAAGGATAAAAAAGCAACACAACCCAAAAATATTAACGCGGGATTGCTTACTTACCCTGTGCTCATGGCGGTAGATATACTAGCTCATCATGCAGAGTATGTCCCTGTAGGAAAAGATCAGCAGCAGCATTTAGAAATGACGAGGACCTTTGCTAACCGCTTTAATCACATGTTTCACACCGATTACTTTAAAGAGCCTCAGGCTTTTAGTAATACAGGTGAACTGTTAAAAGTGCCAGGACTTACGGGTCAAGGTAAGATGAGTAAATCAAGTGGTGATGCAGATACCATAGTTTTTGATGAGCCGGCGGATGTTATACGTAAAAAGATTATGCGTGCCAAAACTGACGCAGGACCAACAGGTGCTAATCAGCCAAGATCTGAAGAACTTCAAAACCTATTTGACATAATGGCGCTGGTTTCTGATGCAAGTACCATATCCCATTTTGATGCAGAGCATTTAAAGGGAACTATACGTTATGGTGATTTAAAAAAACAACTGGCTGAAGATGTGGTTACTTTTGTTGAGCCTATAACCGAGCGCATTAATCACTTTAAAAAGGATACAATAGCGCTGGCAAAAGCAGCGAAGCTAGGAGCAGAGAAAGCCAATGAGAGTGCTCAGAAAACATTAAAAGAAGTACGTGAGATTATAGGATTTAAACGATTTTTCTAAGAAACAAAACTAACTAAGACAAAATAACGAAGATGCATATAGCTATAGCAGGTAACATAGGATCAGGGAAAACAACACTTACCAAACTCTTATCAAAACATTTTGAGTGGGAACCTCATTATGAAGCCATGGATAATAATCCGTATATCACTGATTTTTATGATGACATGACGCGTTGGTCGTTTAATCTACAGATTTATTTTTTACATACCCGATTTCATAGTTTGTTACAAGCCAAAGATAGTCCAAATACTATAGTTCAAGACAGAACCATCTATGAAGATGCATATATATTCGCGCCTAACTTACATGCTATGGGCCTTATGAGTACGCGTGACTTTGATACCTACCAAGCGTTGTTTACCAATATCAAAACGTCGGTAGATGCGCCAGACTTAATGATTTACCTTAGAAGTTCTATTGGCAATTTGGTTAGCCAAATACAAAAAAGAGGAAGAGAATACGAAGACAGTATTCGATTAGATTACCTCAAAAGGCTAAACGAGCGATATGAAGCTTGGATAAGCACCTATAAAGAAGGGAATTTATTAATTATTGATGTAGATGACATTGATTTTGAGAATAATCCAGAACATCTTGGAAGCATTATTAGTAAAATTGATGCAGAGATTAATGGATTGTTTTAGATTAAAAACGTGAATCATAAAAAAAGGCTTAATTAACGTAAACTAATTAAGCCTTTTTTAGTTAGATTCTTCCAACAACTTCAGCACAGTCCAAGCTGCTTCTTCGCCTTTGTGGCCGTGTTTGCCTCCTGATCTCTCTATGGCTTGTAGTTGAGTGTCTGTAGTGAGTAGCCCAAATGCTACAGGAATGTTGTGCTTTATGGTTACATTGGCTATGCCGTTGGCCACCGCATCGCATATAAAATCAAAATGACGGGTTTCACCTTGTATGACTACTCCAAGACATATTACGGCGTCATATCCTTCGGTAGCTAACTTATTAGCTCCGTATATGAGTTCATACGATCCAGGAACATCCCATACTTTAATGTTTTCGGAAGGAATACCTGCTTCGGTTAATGTTTTGAGTGCTCCTGCTTTTAGTTTGGAGGTAATTTCGCTGTTCCACAAAGCCGTTATCACACCAATTTTAAAATGGGTGTTAGGCAGATTTAGTTTTCGATTTAGAAATGTTTGACTTGCGTAGTCTGCCATTAATAGGGATTACTGTGCAGTCAATTTAGCCTTAGCACGAGCCATTCTTAGCTCGATGTTTTGGGCTTGTTTAGAAGTGCTATAGTCATTAAAAATAAGCTCGTACGCATTGTACGCATCGTCATAGGACTTGGCCTCTTCGTAGGCTATTCCTGCTTTTAACAATGCATATGGAGTAGACAAGTTATTACTTCTATGTTCAGCTGCTTTCATATATCTATCTCCTGCATCTTCGTATTTTTCTAGTTCAGAAAGACAATCTCCTTGTAAAGTTATAACCTGTGCGGCCATTATCTCATCTTCCATGTTTACATCTTCTAAATAGTCTAACGCTTCATCGTATTTTCCTTTTTGTAAAAGAATACGACCAGCAAAATAAGCGGCGCGTTCGCCTACTTTGGTGCCACTATATTCATCTGCAAGCTCTATCATACCCATAAATTTTGCAGCGTCACCATTCAAAGCGAGGTCAAGTGAATCCATACCAAAGTATCTTTCTGCCATAAAGAAGCTATCGTTAGCTTCTTCTTCCAATGCTGGCGTATAAATGCTTTTGTAATACCAAATACCTGCGGCTAATACGATAAGAGCAATACCTGCAATAGATACGTTCTTTTTATTTTTTTCGTAAAACTCAGTTATTGACTGAATGCCCTTTGAATCGATGATTTGTTCTTCTGTACTCATTTTCTTTAAAAGTCTGCAAAAATATACTTATTCTACTATAAAAGGGTATTCTGTTTCATATACATCTGTGTATAGCTCAGATGCATCAGGGAATGGCGAATTGTCTGCAAATTCAACAGAGTTAGCTACTTCTTTTTCAATCTCTTCATCCATAGCGTCCAATTCCTTTTGAGTCATGTATTTATTTTTTAGAATAGTTGCTTTCACCACTTCAATTGGATCAATTTTTTGATAGGCTTCAACTTCATCTTTGGTTCTATATTTAGCTGGGTCAGACATAGAGTGTCCTCTATATCTGTATGTTTTGAGCTCTACAAACGTTGGTCCTTTGCCTTCTCTTCCTCGTTTGGCAGCGCGTTCCATGCTTTCATGAACGGCTTCGCAACTCATGCCATCTACTTGTTCAGCTGGCATATCAAATCCTGAAGCGATTTTATAAATATCAAGTACGTTTGTAGTACGTTCAACAGAAGTTCCCATTGCGTAATTGTTATTTTCACAGATGAATACTACAGGTAAATTCCATACCATAGCCATATTAAATGTTTCATGTAAGGCACCTTGTCTTACCGCACCGTCACCCATATAGCAGAAACACACATTGTCTGTACCGTTGTATTGTTCAGCAAGTGCGATTCCAGCACCTAGTGGAATTTGACCACCAACAATACCGTGTCCGCCAAAGAAATCGTGTTCTTTGCTAAACATGTGCATGCTACCACCTTTACCTTTGCTACAGCCGTCTATTCTTCCGAATAACTCAGCCATAACCGCATTTGCCGTGATGCCCATTGCTAAAGCATGCCCATGATCTCTATATGCTGTAATTACTTTATCGCCTTTTTGCTTGGCTGATGCCATACCTGCAACTACTGCTTCTTGACCGATATATAAGTGACAAAACCCTCTTATCTTGTTTTGTCCGTACATTTGAGCAGATTTTTCTTCAAATCTTCTGATGAGCAACATTAATCTATACCAATCAATGTAAGTTTCTTTGGTGTGCTTTGCTTTTGCCATTTTATATTTGGAGCGGCAAAAATAACAATTTAAATTCCGTAAAAAACACCTTTGAAACTACAAAGTCTTTCTCTTATATTTTTTAAAAATCATTCCGATTTCAAATGGGAAGGGGTTGATGACGTCATAGCCATAGCAGGATTAAACGGTGCAGGTAAAACTTCGATACTCGATGCTATACATTTCTTGTGCGTGGGTAAATCTTATTTTACGGCAACCGATTTACAGTGCATTCAAAATGACGCTTTGCAATCCGGTATTATTGCTAAACTCCAAACGGAAAAGCTTACCGACTTAAAAATAAAGTTAAAAAGAGGTGGTAGAAAAGTGATTGAGCGCGATGGGGTGCCGTATAAAAAAATGGTAGAACACATCGGCCAGTTTCTGGCGGTAGTGATAGCTCCGGGCGATATTGAGTTGGTTTATGGAGCTAATGAAAAACGAAGATCGTTTATTAATCAAATACTTTGTCAGGTAGATGGCGGCCATTTGATAGATTTGATGACGTATAATAAGTTACTGGATCATCGCAATAAACATTTGAAACAGGATGTGATTGACGATGCCTTAATTCAAACGTTAGATACCCAAATTGCCCCACTCGCGCAAGCCATTTATACTAAAAGAGAAACCTTTTTAGGTGAATTTAGTGCCGTTTTTGCAGATGAATATCACCGGATTTCAGGAGAACGAGAGCATGTTGTGTTACACTACATGAGTCAATTGCAATCTAATTCTTATCTAGATGTAGCAGCCCATTGTAGGTCGAAAGATTTGGTATTGCAGCGCAGTAATGGAGGTATTCACAAGGATGAATTGGAGCTCGAACTTGGAGGATTGAGTTTGCGTAAATATGGCTCGCAAGGTCAAATTAAGTCTTCACTAATTGCACTAAAACTAGCAGAATACAAGTATTTACAAAAGCAAACCTCAAAGAATCCTTTTCTGTTGTTGGATGATATTTTCGAAAAAATAGATGAAGAAAGAGCTCAAGTGCTAACACAGATTATTAAAAATGATAACTTTGGACAGATATTTATAACCGATACGAATGAGCTTCGCCTTACCGCTTTTTGTGAGGCAATTGGTAAGCCATATACTACACTATTATTAGCTTAAATCAGAACATTGTCAGAAGAGAAAACCATACAAGAATTGATGAAAAAATTATTTTCATCTTATCAACAGGGAAATAAATATCAAGAAACCGCAGTTATCAATAGCTGGGAAACTGTGGTAGGGACAATGATTGCACAGAAAACAGTAAAAGTATACATCGCCAAAAAAATACTTCATCTAACCTTATCTTCTGCACCACTTAAGAATGAATTAAGGTACCACAAACTTGTATTGATAGAGAAGGTAAATACATTTGCCGGCAACGAAATAATAAACGACATAAATTTTTATTCATAAATGATTCATAAAATAGCGCCATCCGTTTTAGCAGCAGACTTTGCCAACTTACAACGCGATGTAGAGATGGTAAATGAAAGCGAAGCAGATTGGTTTCATATAGATATAATGGATGGGGTGTTTGTGCCCAATATTTCATTCGGTTTTCCAGTGATGCAAGCTATTGCCAAGCATGCTACAAAGCCACTAGATGTGCACTTAATGATTGTAAATCCAGATGAGTATATACAAGCCTGTGCCGATGCGGGTGCCGAAGTCATTACGGTTCATTACGAAGCGTGTACACATTTGCATCGTACGCTATGTGCCATTAGAGAAGTGGGCTGTTTAGCTGGTGTTGCTATCAATCCGCATACGCCTGTGCACTTACTCAACGATGTCTTTACTGAAATTGATCTTATCTGTGTGATGAGCGTAAACCCTGGATTTGGTGGACAAAAATTTATAGAAAATACTTACTCCAAGCTGCAACAACTCAAAAATATTTGTGAGCTAAAGGGTCATTATCCGTATATCGAAGTGGATGGCGGAGTGAATTTAGAAAACTATCAGAAACTTCTAGAATGTGGTGCCAATGTATTGGTAGCGGGTAGTTCGGTATTTGCGAGTGCAGATCCTACTAAAACCATTTGGGAACTAAAACAATAGATCTAGACTTCATACGTTAGAACTTTTTTGACACGAATTTTATCGATATTCTTTTTTGCACTTTTAGCTGTTCAGGGCTTTGGACAATCGTATGCTACGTTATCTGGTAAGATTTATGACGAGCAATTTGCACCATTGTTAGATGTATTGGTCAAAATTGTTGAAACGGGAAAAATAACCAGAACGGACGAGAAAGGTACTTATTCCATACAGGTTCCTGCAGACCAAAAGTTGACGATACAAGTGACTTTTTTTGGGGAGCGCATGGAACGCGTAATCCCTGCAACTGCTGCTGGTACATTATTAACTAAAAACTTTACGTTACAATCGACTTCCTTTGGTACGGCGGTAGTTACTCAAAAAATAGATCGTGGTCCTGTAATTAAGATTAAGCCAAAAGAAATAGAACGATTTGCCAATACTGGCGGATTTGAGCAACAGCTTAAGCTGATAGGTTTGGGAATAAGTACTTCGGGTGGAGATCAGTCATCTGCTTACAGTGTGCGCGGAGGAAACTTTGATGAGAATCTAGTGTACATCAATGATATTGAGATATACAGACCTTTTTTGGTACGAAGCGGTCAGCAAGAAGGATTAAGTGTTATTAATCCAGATTTGGTTGAGAGTGTTTCATTCTCGGCGGGTGGTTTTCAAGCAAAGTATGGGGATAAGCTTGCCTCAGCTTTAGACATCAAGTATCGCCAACCCGATTCGTTTGCTGCCACGTTTCAGGCAAGTTTGTTGGGGGTTAATGTGCATTTTGAAGATAAATCAAAAAACAAACGATTCACCTATCTCACGGGTCTTCGCTTTAGAAGTAATCAGTACTTATTAGGAACTCTGGATGTTCAAGGAGAATATAAACCTCGTTTTTTTGACGTACAGACACTGTTGAGATACCGAATAAACTCCGCATTGAGTTTATCCTACTTAACCACGTTATCGCAAAATAGATATGCTGTAACGCCTGAAAGTCGACAGACTAGTTTTGGAAGTATAAATAGCGCCCTCAGTCTCAATATAGCCTTTGGTGGTGGTGAGGTAATGCAATATACCACGTGGATGAATGGTTTGAGTTTGGAGTATCAACCTTCGGAACGATTAGAATTAAAACTAAATACTAGCAGTTATACCACCAGTGAAAGTGAACATTTTACGGTAGAAGGTGCCTATCGATTATCTGAATTAGAAACGAATCTTGGGTCGGTAGATTTTGCCAATGAAAAAAGGCTTTTGGGTGTAGGTTATTTTATTGACCATGCACGAAACGACCTTCAAGCGCAGGTGTATACCGCTTCGCACAAGGGACGATATATCATCAAAAAATCAACTATTAACTGGGGCGTAGGATACACCAATGAGCGTATCAAAGACAAGCTCAAAGAATGGAGATACAATGATAGTAGTGAGTATAACATTACCACACGAGAGCGGACTGGAGATCCTAATGCCATCATCCTAGATGAGTTTGTAAAAGCCAATATTAACCTGGCTAGTTACCGTTTTAATGGATACATACAAAATGCGCAAGTTTTTGACCGGGCAAATAATTTTAGAGCGACATATGGTATTCGTTCTAACTACTGGAGTTTCAACCAAGAAAACGTTATAAGTCCTCGTCTTCAACTTTCTTGGGAACCGCACAAAAGCGCTAATGATACGCTGCGAAAACACTTACAAGATTCCTTGTCAACGGTTGATTTTAACTACAGTATAGATACCCTACGAAACTTAGTTCAGCTTAGAAGTAAACGTGACTGGTTATTGCGTTTTGCCACAGGATATTATTACCAACCCCCCTTTTATAGGGAGTTGCGAGATCTTAACGGTGTGATTAATGCCAATTTAAGAGCACAACAATCCATCCATTTTGTGGTGGGAGGAGACCTTAATTTCTTAGCGTGGAACAGGCCTTTTAAATTTATATCAGAAGTGTATTACAAGCACTTAGATCGTATGGTTCCGTACGTGGTAGACAATGTTAGAATTCGCTATTTAGCCGATAATACAGCGCAAGGTTACGCCACGGGAATAGATGCACGGGTGAATGGTGAGTTTATAGAAGGCGTTGAGAGCTGGTTTAACATGTCTATTATGCAAACCAAAGAGCGATTGTATTACCAAGACAAAAACGGACAGGAGCAACTGAGTGATTGGTTAAAACGACCAACAGATCAACGGGTTAATTTCTCTATTTTATTTCAGGATGAGTTGCCAAGTAACCCGAGTTATAAAATGAACTTAGGTCTTGTTTTTGGAAGCGCAATGCCTTTTTATTATGATGCAGAGAACAGACAAAAAGTGGGCTTTACGATACCAGCGTACCGAAGAGTAGACATCGGTTTTTCTAAAGTTTTGATTGATGCCAAAAGCGAGACTAGGCCCACGTGGTTGCGAAATACGGAGTCGTTGTGGATGAGTTTAGAGATTTTTAACTTGTTACAGGTGAATAACACCAGCTCCTATATTCTCGTTAAAGATTTTGCCAATACGGTTTATGGTGTACCCAATTACTTGACCGGAAGACGGTTGAATTTACGATTTATTTTGAAGATATAACTCGGTACAAGAACAAGTACTATTCGTGATTGTGTCCAGTATGAGCCTCTTGTTCTTCCTCTTTTATTTCTGAGGGAGAAGTTTCGTTGGGATCTATTACATATGCCTCAAACACCAAATAAATTTCACCGATGTTACTTTCGATATTAATACCCTTTGCATTATATCCAAGGCGTTTGTCTGTATCAAAGGTTGCTACAATACTGTCTTTTTGTCCTCCTATAATGGCGTAGGTAGGATACTCAGCCACGGTACATCCGCAGGTAGGTTTTACTCTTTTTAGCAGCAAATCTGCATCGCCTGTATTGGTGAAATAATAGACTACTCGCAGTTTGGAACCTAATATTACATCGTTAAAAAGCTGCGATTTGGTTTCAAATGTTGCTTCTGGTCGTTTTTGACCATTTGCTAAAACGGTACCGAGTAAAAAGAAAAATAAAATGGTGTATTTCATCACTACGAATATAGACTAATACCCTATTAAGAAAGTTGCATTATTGACGTTTAACGAATTATTTGCGTCAAAGTGATTACATTATCGTCAGTTGATATAAGCGTAAGCTGGCGAGGTATATTTTTATTATCTGACTTCTCTTGTACATAGAAAGTATAGGGTATGTCTTCACTTACAAAGGAGAGCGTATTCCTTTTGTAGCGGTATTTTACTTTTTCGGATTTTACAGAATCTCCGATATAGAGGCTTTTTGAATCAAAATAAAGCTCCAATGGTCCGATATCCAAAGTGTTATTAGGTGTTAAGTATACCAATGGACACAGTCTACTAATGGTAGATTCTTCCAGTAATGACTTGCTAGACCAAACACATTCCGCTACCCATTTTCCTTGTATGTTTATGGTTGGAGAAGACTTAAATCCAAAACTACTAAAAACGATGAAGGCGGCTATTATTAAATTTCTCACAGGCAAAAAAAACTACATAGGATCTACATCCACAATTATACGCGCTTGGCTAAAATCTTTTTGTTTATGAAGTTGGTCTACTGCCAACGCCAGGATCCTTTTTTGTTCGCGTACTATGGGACCGTTATTTTCTATTTTCAACACAAAATTAAGGATGTACCAATTTCTAATTTTGCTTACATATGGTTTTTCGGGTCCTAACAGGCTATTGCCAAAATAGGCGATGAGTTGCTGTTTTACCATACTTCCTAGCCGCGACAATAGGAGAGGATCTTTGTGTTTGAGGCTTATTTTTACAAGTCGGTAATAGGGCGGATAGTCAAATGATTTCCGCTCTGCAATATCGTTATTGTACATGCCTACGTAGTCGTGATCTACGATTTGTTGAACCACATAATGATCAGGTTTAGAGGTTTGTATATATACTTTACCTTGTTCCTTACGTCTACCTGCGCGTCCTGCCACTTGGGTCATGAGTTGAAAAGCACGTTCATTAGCTCTAAAGTCAGGAAAGTTAATGAGGTGATCTGCATTTAGTATGCCAACGGTGGTTACATTTTCAAAATCGAGACCTTTGGCCACCATTTGAGTTCCGATAAGGACATCGATTTTTCCCTCTGCAAACTCGTGTATGAGATTGCTGTGTGCGTTTTTTAATCGCGTGGTGTTCTGATCCATTCGTTTTACACGAAGCTCAGGCATATAAAGTGTAAGTTCGTCTTCTATTCGCTCGGTTCCATATCCGATAAGTTCAATTCCTTTATTGTTACACAGTCCACACTGACTCACTACTTCTTTCGTATACCCGCAGTAATGGCAACGCAAATTTTCTTGGTATTTATAAAACGTGAGTGAAATGTCACAGTTTTGGCATTTAGGAGTCCAAGCGCACACGTTACACTCCAGCACGGGCACATAGCCTTTTTTATTTTGGAAAAGGATTACCTGTTTATTGTTTTTTTTAGCTTCTGCGATAGCATCTAAGAGCGTGTCACTAAAAATGCCTCGTATGCGTTTTTGTTTTTTTTGGGCTTGCATATCGACGATTTCTATGTGTGGCATTATAGCACCATCGTAGCGTTTGGTGAGTTGCACAAGTGCATATTTACCTTGAGTTGCGTTATAGTAAGATTCTACCGCAGGCGTCGCACTGCCTAGCAGAATACTCGCACCTTTTTTATGGGCCAGGTAAAGTGCTGTGTCTCGGGCGTTAAATCTGGGAGCGGGCTCATTTTGTTTAAAACTACTTTCGTGTTCTTCGTCTACGATGATTAATCCAAGATTTTGAAAGGGCTGAAAAATGGCACTTCGAGTACCCACTATAAGTTGAGGTTTGCCGCTATGTATGGATTTATACACTTCAACGCGCTCGTTGTTGCTGAATTTAGAATGAGATACGATCAAGTGCTCTCCAAAGTATTTTTGCAGTCGATCGATAAGTTGGCTGGTAAGCGCAATTTCTGGCAACAGATAAAGTACTTGTTTGCCTCGATCTATGTTTTCTTGTATTAGCTTGCTGTAAATATGTGTTTTACCGCTGCCGGTAACGCCAAAAAGTAAAGCAGGTTTTTGATCTAAAAAAGCACGTTGTATTTGTTGATAAGCCTCTTCTTGCTCTGTTTCAAGTGCTTCTATCGCTTCTCGGTTTTCGGAGTAGTTAAGGCGTGACTTAGTTCGGCTTTCTTGTAGAAAAACACCTTTATCAATCAACGCATTTATCGCACTATTGGTAAGATCGTGCTTTGCTAACTCCGTTTTTTCTGCTTCTCCTGTAATGCTGTATTTGGCTATAAACGTCATCAACGCTTGTAGCTGCTTTTTAGCTCTTTTTTCTAGTTCGTCAAACAGTAGGTTAAGCTGTTTGTCGTTTTGTACATAAGCACTAATGGTGATATAATTAACTACTTTAGGCTTATAAACTTCGTTAATGTCTTCTTTTAGTAATATGCATCCTTTTAGATATAATGAATGGATGTATTTATGTATTTGTTTTAATTTAAGCAAGCTTGCTGCTTGAGCTATGCTAATTTCTTTGTTTGCTTTTAATGTTTCAAGTAGAATAAATTCATTTGTATCTAATTCTAAGGTACGATCATAATCGGGGTTTAGAATTAACTTGGATTCACCTTCTAGCTTTAAACCTGCAGGCATGGCCGCATTATACACTAAGCCAAGAGACGTCATATAGTAACTGGCCATCCAAGCCCATAATTCAAGTTGGAAGGGGTGTACAATAGTTTCGTTGTCTAGGATATCAAAGATATACCTTGCTTGATAGTCTTTGGGTGGGGTCTCTTGAATACTAAAAATTAGGCCGGCCATCACCTTGCTTTTTCCGAAGGGAACACTCACACGTTTTCCTACAATCACCTCCTCGTTGAGCTCATACGGAACCCGATAGGTGAAGGTATTACTAAGGTTTAAGGGCAGTAAAACCTCAATAAATAGTGTTTGACGAGGGTCGAAATTGTCCAATTAGTGTAATTATTAAGCTAAAATTGTTCAAAGCTAATTTAAAAGATACGAAGTGTCACTAAATTCGCCCATCATTATAACGTGAAAATAGGGAAGAGATATATTTTTATGACCATGGTTTTTTTTGCCATGACTATAGTAGGTTGTAAAGATGATAATCGGCTAGAAGTGTCAATAAATAGTGAGTCTACAGAGGTGTCGCTTTCCCTACTAACCGAAGTTTTATCTACGTTTGATATTGTTTCAGATCTATCCTCAAGTAATGTTTTATTCGTGAAAAAGGATAAATCACTGCTGCCTAACGGATTGGTTATAAACTATATAGACACTACATTTCAGGATGGGAATGGGTTAAAAATTGAATTAGATTTTGGTGACTTGGGTGAAGAACCTCATGGCCAATTGTGTAAGGATAATAAGTATAGAGCGGGTAAAATGATGATTACTGTAAACCGACCAATGTCTCAGCTGAATGCTACACTGGAAGTTTCTTTTTCGGAGGAATTTCCCTATTACACTGGTAATGGTAAGAAAATGGTCAAGCTAGTGGGTCAAATGGGATTGTTGCGCAAAAGTGAAACAGAGATTATCTTGACTATTAAAGATTTGACAACATCTATTGAAGAAAAGAATCATGCCATCGCCGCAACTTTTTTGGTGCAGACCTTGCAGGATGGTGGGCTAGGAATAGTGAACGACGAGCTTTCTTTTTCAGGAACTATAAGTGTTATCGACTCTACTTCGGGGCTTTTATTCAGCACGACAAATCCATTAATTAAAAACTATGCCTTAACCTCTGCTAAATACATTTTAGATGGTGATCTTTTGGCGGTTTTACCCGAAACACATTCTACAATGCACGTTGATTTTGACCCTGATAAGGATAGGGCGTGCGATACTAAAGTAGCACTCATTGTGAATGGCAAAAGAGTGATCTATACCTATTAGTACATTTTAGGATAAATAAAGTACTCTAAGTGAGCAGTGTGCGGCACAATATTTTTAAAGCTATCTACGTCAAACGTAATACAACCTACTCCTGCTGTCGGAACATTGTCTATATGTACGTGTGCTAATTCATAAAACGCTTCTGTTATTCCAGGATTATGTGCCAAAACCAACACCGTATCTAGTAGATTATCGGTATTCTTGATGTGATCGATAATTGTTTGTGCACTGGCCATATACAATCGTGCGCTGAATTGTGTGGATATTGCAGGTAAAAATGGCATTATCAATTCACGTGTTTCTCGTGTTCTAACACTATCTGAAACCAGCATAAGTTCGGGTAAAAAACCTTTTTCAACGATGTATTTTGCCATGTTTGGTGCGTCTGATTTTCCGCGTTCATTTAAGGGTCTTTCGTGATCAGAATTTAGGTGATTATCCCAGCTAGACTTCGCATGGCGCATAAGTAAAACTCGTTTCATGCTTTTCGTAAGCTAAATAAATAAACCAACCATCCCGCAATAAAGCATAGTCCACCAATAGGTGCTATTAATGCAAACACATTCATGTCAAAACCCAATAAGTGACGAATAGCGTGTATAATAAGACTACCAGAAAACAGTGCGATTCCGGCATAAAATAAGCGAATGGTCCATGAATTATAAATAGCTAACTGATGGTATGAAGTGTTCACGAGGATTATTCCAAGGGCATGAATAATGAGGTAACGAAGGCCAGTTTCATAGGTTGCTAAATCTAAGATGCTAAGCTTGTCTTTAAGACCGTGGGCTCCAAATGCACCTAGTGTCACATAGATTGCACACAGAACAGCGGCTATCTTAAAGTTTCTAATAACTTTCACGAGTATCATTATATTTTTGTCCAAATATATGAGCAAATTATTCGTGTTTCCTATGTTCGTTAAAGTTATACTTTTTTGGTATATCTATGAATTGGTTGATACCGTTGATGAGAACAATCGCGCTAGTAGCAATACAGCGAACCTGCCATGCAAACTAAGTAGATGAAAAATCTAATTATATTTATAATCATATTTACCGCAGGAATGCGAGTACAAGCGCAAAGTAATCTTACGCTGTATAATATGGAGCCCGTTCCGCAGCGACTAAGTGTGAATCCGGCTTTATCTCCAGACTGCAAGTGGTACATCTCTACACCGGGTTTATCATCTACAGATCTTAGTTTTGGAAGTAATGCATTCTCAGTTTTTAAATTAGTTAGCACATTTGGAAATCGACCCAATGGAGACTTTATACTCAATCGTATTCAATCAAAAGAATTTTTAGATGAACCAACTTTTGTCAATTTCGACATGAATCAAGAGTGGTTCAACGTGGGTTTTAGAGCCGGAAAAAGTATGCTCTTTTTAACGGTTTTAGATAAAGTAAAAGCAAGGGTCTCTATACCAAATGATTTACTTAAATATGTTTTTGAAGGCAACAGTGCAGCAACCGTTGCGTCCGATTTAAATTTTAATTTTGGGTTAGATCTGCTGCATACAAGGGAGTTCTCTTTGGGTTTTAATCGTACTTTTTTAAAGGAGAGGTTAACCTTAGGTGCAAGGGCTAAATATATTAGCGGTCAAAATATGATTCAAACGGTGAAAAACGACATGCGATTTAGAAACAATCCTGCCGATCTTAGGCTTGATGTACAGGCTGATATTGAGGTAAATAAGAGTACTCCTTTTTTAGAAGACCAAAGGGGTGTTAGCGTTAAACAAAGTATATTTGGGAACCCAAGTAATAGTGGATTTGGTTTGGATTTGGGTGCAACTCTAGATCTTAATAAGAGAATAACATTAACTGCGAGTATTATCGATTTAGGACAAATTTACTGGAATGATGCTCAAAAAATTAAGTCAAAAAAACCTGGAAGTACGTTTAGTTACAGTGGAATTGAACACCTTATCAGCGATTCGATAGGTTTTCAGAATAGTTTTCAAAATTTGTCTGATACGTTGCTCCAGATTTTTGCATTAGAGACTACTTCTACTTCCTTTTCTACAGGCTTACTTGGTGAGTTTTATATGGGTGCCAATCTTAGGGTAAATGCACGTCATAATGCAGGTGCATTGATTTACGGAAGTTTTTATAAAAAGCAATTTTATCCGGCTATCACTTTTTCGTGGAATTCTGAATTTGGACGTTTTATGGCATTAAGCATAAGTTACACTACGATGCGCGAGAATTATTCTAATTTTGGATTAGGACTGGGCTTGAATTTTGATGCAGAACAGTTTTATATTGCGAGCGATAATGTGTCTAGCGCCATATCGGGTGATCAACAAAATTTACGCATTAGGTTTGGATGGAATCATACATTAGGGCGTAAAGAATGGGAAGACAAACAAAAAATAAAATGGATAAAAAAATGAAAAATATAGTAATAATAGCATTGGCCATGGTACTTGGCATATCGGGTTGTAAGGAAAAAGACTACGTTACCTTAGATGATCAAACCATACGAGATTATATAGCTACCAATGGTCTTACGGCTGAAAAAACAGAAGAAGGGGTGTATTATGTTATTACTAAAGTGGGTAATGGGGAGCGGGCAAGTATTGCAAGCACTGTTACGGTTCATTACAAAGGATACACGCTTAATGGCGATATTTTTGATTCGTCTTATGACAGAGGTAAAACATCTACCTTTCCTTTAAGCGGAGTTATACAAGGTTGGCAAATTGGTATACCAAAGTTAAGTGTTGGCGGCTCGGGGACATTGCTTATTCCATCTCACCTTGCTTATGGCTCGAATCCTCCAAGAGGAAGTGTTATTGGCAAAAACGAAGTTTTGGCATTCGACATCGAACTGTTTGAAGTGAAGTAAATTAACAGTTAAGAACGATAAAGTAGCATGCAGTAAAGAGGCTACAAGCATCAAAAAAACAATATTTTTTTGCTCGTCTTTATTTTCCCGGATTAGGAAAGGTGTTATTTATTAATCTCAGCTAATACTTTGGAGAAATTAGCATCTACCATAGTGTAATTTCCTTGATTTCGGAACCAAGTAAGCTGTCTTTTTGCGTAGTTGCGCGTGTGTTGTTTTATCTTTTCTACGGTATGATCGTAGGTCCATTCTTTGTTAAAGTACTTAAACATTTCTTGGTAACCCACTGTATTCATCGCGTTTAGGTCGTGGTAAGGAAGTAAGCTTAACGCTTCTTCTTCTAGTCCTAATTCTAACATGATGTCGACACGCTTGTTAATACGATCATACAATTCATCACGATTCCTGTCTAGATATAAATAAGTGGTGTCAAAAAAAGGTTCAGATTTGGCAGTCTGTTCTATTTCTCCACCTTCTTTTATTTCGATAGCACGCATAAGACGCATTGGGTTGGTAAAATCTACTTCGCTGTCTGAAATTTCTAATGAATTGGCTACACTTTGTAATGCTTCAAGGCCCTCTGTCTCTAGAATATAGCTTAATTGCTCTCGCAGTTGCTCATTTTTCGTTGGTAGTATATCTAACCCCTCCGTAGCGGCTTTCACGTATAAACCTGTACCGCCAGTCATGATTACTACTTTATGCTTAGTAAATAGTTTTTTGAGTAAAGAGTGTACCTCACGTGCGTATATCCCGGCATTGTATTCATCATGAATAGAATGAGATGCAACAAAATGATGCTTGGCAGCGAGAAGTTCTTTACTGGAAGGTCGGGCTACGCCAATATGGAGCTCTTTATAAATCTGTCGGCTATCGCAAGAAAGAATTTCTGTTTCAAAG
Source organism: Chitinophaga pinensis (assembly GCA_945889315.1). GTDB lineage: Bacteria > Bacteroidota > Bacteroidia > NS11-12g > UBA9320 > UBA9320. Next base: position 17,480 of record CAMDBP010000017.1, on the reverse strand, counting down.
TACTGGGCTAGACGTATAGCAAGTTCTGTTTTTCCTACGGCAGTTGGCCCTGCGATGACTATAAGGCGTGGCTTATTCTGTTGGGATTCCGTCATTTATCTGCGATTCGTCAATTTCAGATTCATCTACCTCATCACCAAACAGGTTAAATTCATCTTTTTCATCTTCAAGTTCATCATCATCCTCATCAAAGTCATCCTCCAAATCTTCATCCTCTGGTAGTTCTTCGGTAAGAGCATCAATGAGTGAATCGGCTTCTTTAAAAAGTTTAGCACTCGGATCTGAGATAATCAATTTAGGATCTAAGAACTGCTTAGGTGCGATACCGTCACTCTTAATAATATGGGGGTAGGTAACACCTGCTTCTGCTCTAAACAATTTGATTAATTCGGCCCGCAGATGCCAATCTCCTTTTGCGGAATCATATACATATAGGAATTTTTGATGTGGGTCATCTATGAATGCACCTAGTTCTGAAGTTTCTGCTGCCTTGGTATCCGCTTTTTCTTCGGTGCAAAATTCGTCACCATCTTTTCGCCAAATATCATTGACCTTAAAAAAAGAAGCTTGTTTAAGATTATCAAAACCAATAGCCTCTTGAATTTTATGGTGAAAATCTTTAAATGTATTACTCGCACTTACGTCAATCATGCGGACCACACTATCCACATCTTCAAATGTCACTCTAAATCTAAATACCAAACTCATTGCGTTGCAAACCTAATTCTTTTCCTTTTTCTATCACAAATTTTAATGCTTCTTCCAGATTGTTATCGATAATTCCGTCTAGAATAGCATCTTTTAGTTGTGTTTTGATTATTCCTATTTCCTTACTGGGACCTATTCCAAAAAGATCCATAATGTATTGACCATCAATGGGAGGTTGCCAGTTTCTTATCCGATCGCGTTGTTCTACTAGCGCTATATTTTTTTCTACCAGTAGCAGATTAGCTTGAAAGCGTTTTTCTTTTTCTTTGTTTTTAGTAGTGATATCACTTTTGCACAAGATCATAAGATCTTCCAAGTCAGCTTCTGCATCAAAGATTAATCTGCGTATGGCTGAATCGGTGATTTGCTCCTTGGTGAGTGCTATGGGTCGTAAGTGTAGCCTTACCAAGTTGATAACCCTGCGCATAGGCTCGCCCAAGGGTAGCTTAAGTCTGGTAAAAATAGGCTTCACCATGCGAGATCCTTTGTCCTCGTGTCCATGAAAAGTCCATCCTTCCCCAGGTAAAAAACGTTTGGTGGCAGGCTTTGCGATATCGTGTAAAATAGCAGCCCATCTCACCCAAATATCCTCTGTTTTTGCGCAGGTTTGGTCAAGCACCTGAAGCGTATGGTAAAAATTGTCTTTATGACCTTTCCCTTCTCTTACTTCTATTCCTTGTAGTCTTACCATCTCCGGAAAGAATAAATGAAGCAATTTAGTGTCAAACAAAAGTGTAAATCCGATACTTGGTTTGGCAGATTTTATAATTTTTTGCAACTCATCGGTGATTCGTTCTTGCGATATAATAGATAATCGATGAGCTTCAGTTTTTAGTGCTTCAAGGGTTTCGGGAACCAGTGTAAAATTGAGTTGTGTTGCAAATCTAGCTGCTCGCATCATCCTTAATGGGTCGTCACTAAACGTTATTTTAGGATCTAACGGCGTGCGTATTAAACCTTTTTTTAAATCTTCAACTCCTCCAAATAGGTCAATAAGTTCACCGTATTTTGGGGCATTTAAACTTATAGCAAGGGCGTTGATTGTAAAATCTCTACGGTAAATGTCATCTTCAAAAGTACCGTCTTCCACTTTTGGTTTCCTGCTGTTTCTGTCGTAGGATTCCTTACGAGCGCCTACAAATTCAAATTCCCAATCGTCCGTTCTAAGTTGTGCAGTGCCAAAGTTTTTAAAAACACTTAAATGTGCTTTTTTTAATCTGTTTCGCACGGCTGTAGCTAATTCTATACCGCTTCCAACGGTTACAAAATCTACATCTTTAGATGTTCGCTTCAAGAAAATATCCCGCACAAATCCGCCTACCACAAACGTTTGAAATCCCAATTTTTGAGATTCTTCGGATACGATTTGAAAAATAGGATGATTTAACTCTTTTTGAAACAAGCAACGAAGGTAAGTTTTGAGTTTAAGTTTTTAACCATAAGTTTCAGGATTTTAATTTAGGTGATAACTGGGTCAACTAATTTATCAACTACCCTCATTTTCATACCTATTTCTGCCAATTTATACAAATATTTGCCGTCATGAGAAGAGTCGGTTTTATAGTCTTGTTAAGTTTTTCTGGAATGCTCTTTGGTCAAAATTTAGAATTTCTAAACGGGAAAGATTTTAAACAACCAGGAAAACTAAATCCAGCTTATACGGGAGCTCAAGAAGATTTAATTCGGATTATTTCCGATGTAGATTATGGAAAGAGTTTGCAACTTATGGTTGAAGGTAGGTTGCCCTTAAAATTAGGTAATTATATGGTGGGTATTGAGCGCACCTATACTCCTGACGCTTCTAATAACATGGTGAATATTACCTACGGGAGAAAATACAAAGGATCAAATAAAAATATTAATTGGAGATACGGAGGAACACTACAGCTTAACCAACGAAGCATTACAATACCTGGTTATGATAGTGGATATAAATTTCAGGACTTGAACGGACAAATGGGCGCAGCAAATAATGTGGACGATTTCCGATCTAGTTTTGATTTTATGGATCTAGATCTTGGAGTTAGTGTAAACAGTAAAAATATTTTTGCCGGAGTGGCTCTGCAACATATTCTGGGTCAAAATGTATCCTTTGTCAAAAGTCAAAGTAGATCAATTCCAATAGCAGCAAATTTTTCATTGGGTGGTTTTCTGAACTTAGGGAGCAAGCTTACTGTTTTCCCAAATGTACTTATGGTGGTGCACCAGAATGAATCGTTCCGTAAGGCTTCCATGGATTTTGCGACCGATAAATTTAATATTTCGGGCTCGTATAGTAAAACGAATCAAGCTGAAAGTATAAATGGTTCTGTAGGATTTAAGTTAAAGAAAGTATTCACAGGCCTAAAGTACTCGCACCCTCTGTCTGATCCAACCTCCGCAATATTACCTAGGTTCAGTCTGTTTTTAAATTCTACTGTGTTTAAAAGTCGTGATTTATTCAAATCGGATTTTGCCAAGCAAATGAAGAAATTCTATTGAGATAGGATTTAGCAAATACTTTTTTTTGGCTTCAATTGGGTATACGTGGTTGATGATTTAGCCACTTCTGTTTTTATACATTTTGTAATTCATTTCTAACTTGCATCTTTGTTCTAAATGAAAGTAACCTTTTTAGGAACAGGAACATCGCAAGGAGTGCCCATCATAGCGTGTCAGTGTGAGGTGTGCTCTTCAGTAGATCCGAGGGATAAAAGGTTACGCAGCAGTATTCTAATTGAAACGGAGAATACCAACATTGTTATTGATACAGGACCAGATTTTAGGCAACAAATGCTGCGCGAAAAAGTACAAAAGGTAGATGCGATTCTTTTTACCCACGGACACAAAGATCACACTGCAGGTTTTGACGATATACGAGGTTTTAATTGGAAAACCAAAGAAGCAATGGATGTATATGCCAATGAAGAAGTGGAGAAAGTGCTAAAGAATGATTTTCATTACGCGTTTGCCGAAAATAAATACCCTGGAGTCCCTCATCTAAATCTGCATGTTATTCGTAATGGTAATTTTAAAATCAACGATCTGGATGTGATGCCTATTGAAGTAATGCACTACAAACTACCTGTTTTTGGCTACAGAATTGGCGATTTTTCGTATATAACAGATGCGAATTATATCAGTGATACCGAAAAAGAAAAGCTTAAAGGGACCCGTATTTTGGTGCTCAATGCTCTTCGCAAAACCGAACATGTTTCACATTTTAGCCTCGATCAAGCGGTTGCCTTGGCCCAAGAAATAGACGCTGAAGAAACGTATTTAATACACATGAGCCATCAAATGGGATTTCATGAAGAGGTACAAAAAGAACTTCCTGCAGGCATTTTCTTAGCCTATGACGAATTGCAGGTGATTGTAGAATAAAGACAGTGACAAATGCACCACTAGTTGTTTAGTTCCAATACCCGTTTCACTTTTTACTTGCAAAAAATAGATTCCTGCATTCAATTCGGCTAGGTTAATCAAAGTACTAGCCACCATCATCTGCATTGTTTTCTTTATTCACAATAGTTCCATCATAAATGTTGGTCTTTCAACTATTGGCATATATCCAAGCCTCAATGGTGATGGAATCTCCACCAACATTAAAGGCAGATTTGGTTCCTCAATTTACATTATCATTTGTTCCGTCAAAGTTGAGTGCATTTTTGTGCCGATAGGCCAAAGGGGGCCAATGAATAGAATGATTTTTTGCATACTAGGGTAGGTCTTGAATGACGCATATAGTATAATTCATCGCAGAAAGTGTTAAAAGACGCAGACTTTTGTCTATTCGAACCAGCCTAGGTCTACCTTTTCTTATCAAACATCCAACGTAAAAAATCTGTTTCTGCAAATGCGTTATTCCAAGATTGATGGTCCGCATTTGGATACAGGATTAATCGGTGCTTGGTTGTACTATCTTTAATTGCATCGTAATACAATTGGCTATTGATAGGGAATACAACATTGTCTTGCATTCCTTGAAATAGTTGTGTGGGAGTTTGGCGAAGTTGCTGCACATAATCCAACGGCGCTGCCCCACAAATAACAGTAGCCGCCGCAAATGTATTTGGGCGTGTTGCCAATAGTTGTGAGGTGCCCATACCACCCATGGATAAGCCTGCAAGATATATCCTAGCTAAATCAGTGGTAGGTTCATTAAGAAAACTATCTACAAGCAAATTTAGTGCGGTGGCAGACGGTCCTGCTTGTTCAATGTTTTGAAATAAAATTAGTGTATCGTTAGACAAACTAAGTTGCGTAGGTTCAATATTTGCCCAATAATCGGAGTGGTTACATTGAGGAAAAATCACAATACTCGGATATTTATCTATCGAGTCTAAAAATAATTGAGCTCCATGAATCAGTTGCTTTTCGTTATCGGTACCGCGTTCCCCAGATCCGTGCAAAAAGAACACTAATGGGTATTTTGTGGTCCCATCAAATCCTTTGGGATAAAGGATTCGGTAAGGCAAGGTGTAATTGGGGCTCGAAAAACTTTTCTTTAGGTAGGTTGTGGTAGGAGGAAGGGTGTGTGCTAGTTTAAAGGAAACACAACTGATAAATAGTGAACTAGTAACCAGAAACAGAAAAGACTTCCATGCCACAGCATGGATATTGTAACTACCAGTTAACATAAGGATGGGTTGCTAAGTTTGAGTTGTAATATCGTGAGTCTCCAGACACTTCTTCTCCTAGCCATTGGGGTTTGGCAAAATAATCGTCTTCAGAAGTCAATTCTATTTCGGCAATGATAAGTCCATCGTTATCTCCTTCAAAAACGTCGATTTCCCACGTATGATTCTCCTGAAGTATGCGATAACGTATTTTCTCTATAAGTGGTCCCCTGCACAGCATGAGTAGTTCTTTAGCCTCTTGTGCTGGTATAGCATATTCAAACTCATTTCGGGTGATACCTTTGGTCTTACTTTTAATAGTAAGCGTGCCAAGGTTATCTTCAAGCCTAACCCTTACCGTAGCCTCCGCCGATGAACTGAGGTAACCTTGTTTTAGGGATGAAGAGCTGGTTGCCATTGCTCGCCAATCATCATTTGCTACTCGGAATTTGCGTTCAATTTCTTGTGCCATATAATTTTAGGGTTGGTTTAAGGTACTCGCTATTTTTTAGCAGATTTTAATACGTTATCGTTACTCGTGCCCCGGTTTGACTTCGTATATTGGTTACGCCAGAGTCAAGTATGAGGTATTGGCCTTTTATTCCCATGAGTTTACCTTCTACTACCTTTTCTTTTTCTAGTTTCATGCTTTTCACCTTGTCTGGAAACTCCAACACGGGATAATTTATTTCGGTAATATCTGTTGTTTTGCATAGGTAATGCGAGAATTCTTTGGGTACAAGGGCAGCCATTTCGTCGCGTACTTCGGTTATGGTTTTGGTTTCGTCTATAACTCCTTTTAGCATTTTTTGCCAAGCAGTTTTATCGCTAATGTGTTCTTTTAGATTTACTTCTATAAGTCCTGCAAGTTGGCGATAAGGCACTTCTGCAAGTACAATCGCCTGCGTGGCGCCTTGGTCTATCCAGCGGTAAGGCATATTGGTATCGCGCGTTACGCCCACTTTGTAATTGCTTGTAAGTGAAATATATACAACATGTGGTTGTAAGTGGTGCTTTACCTCCCATTCGTAATCTCGAAGTGCTATTCCTTCATGTATTTGGCTGAGTTCTGGTCGCATGATACTGGGACTAGCCATAGGACTTTCCATAAACTCTCTATACGTTAATCCGTCACCAAAACACTTCGTCATTTTTTCGCCAGAGATAATAGAGTTGAAATGTCCTTCAAATTCTATTCGGATAGTTTGACCAAGTAGGGCATTCATATCTACCACCTCTTTGAAGTCTAATACATCGTATATAGGGAGCTTGTATTGGGGCACCGAATGGAGTAGTTCGGTATCCATCATTCTGATATTTCCAGTGATTTGCATTCCAGGGCAAAGGTCAAGCACTCGCATTCAAATTACAAGGTTTAAATTTTGTTCACATGCTAATTGCATCGCAAAGTCGTAATACGGTCTGTCAAAATTCAAATTGCCTAGCTTTGCAGAATGAAGAAATTTTTATTTTTAGTCATGGTTGCAGGATTCATTTCTTGGGATAAACCTATTACTAAGAAACCCATTACCCGTTTCGAAACTTCCAATGGCACACAGTCAGCTTCATACCACGAAGGCATTCAATGGTGGAAATCACTTGCCTCAAGTACCGAAAATGTGCAAATAGCGGAATTTGGAATGACGGATGCAGGGTATCCTTTGCATGTCATAACACTTTCTAAAGAAGGATATTCTTTCGATAAAATTAAAGACAGCCACAAGACCATAATCCTCATTAACAATGCCATACACCCTGGGGAGCCGGATGGGGTAGACGCGAGTATGATGCTTTTTAGAGACGTAGCTTTTGGTAATAAAAAGGTGTTAGACTCTTGTATTGTAGTATGTATACCGTACTACAATATCGGAGGAGCGCTCAACAGAAATAGCCACAGCCGAGCCAATCAAGATGGCCCTGAGGAGTATGGTTTTAGAGGAAATGCACAAAATCTAGATTTGAATCGGGATTTTGTAAAATGCGATAGCCGCAATGCAGAAAGTTTTGCCAAATTACTGCACGTAATAGACCCAGATATGTATATCGAAACGCATGTGAGTAATGGTGCAGATTATCAGTATACCATGACCTATTTGTCTACGCAGCCAGATAAATTGGGCTATTCAATGGGAACCTTTTTGCGTTCTACACTAATTCCTGAAATGAACTTAAAAATGACTGTCAAAAATCAAACAATGGTGCCTTATGTCAATCATTGGGGTGGTCCGCTCAAGGATAATTATGCTACTTTTTATGATTCACCTCGCTACAGTAGTGGTTTAACCACACTGCATAATATATATGGTTTTGTGACGGAAACACATATGCTTAAACCGTTCAAGCAACGGGTGCTGGCTACCTACGATTTTTTGCAGAGTGCGATGGAATTTTGCAATCAAAATTCGGCAAGTTTAAAAGAAACACGTGCTGCACAAAAGGCTTACGTAGCGCAAGCAAAAGTATTGCCTATAGATTGGACCTTAGATAAAAGTAGGGTCGATAAATTCACCTTTAAAGGATATGAATATGGGTATAAAAAAAGCGATGTAACGGGAGAAGATAGATTGTTTTATGATACCCAAAAACCCATAGACAAAACCATGAATTATTATGGGTATATGTCGCCTTCTAGTCAAAAGGATAAACCTAAAGCCTATTTACTTCGTAGAGGATTTGTGGATGTAGAAGAACGACTTCGTTGGAATGGCGTTACCCTACAAGAACTACAACACGATACAGTATTGCAAGTAGTAGCCTATAAAATGGCGAGCTATGAAACAGTGAAATCACCCTACGAAAAGCATTATCTGCATCATACGACAAAAGCGGTCGAGGATACTGTTTTATGGCATTTTAAAAAGGGAGACTATCTGATTAAAACGGGTACAGACAAAGACCGATTTATCCTTGAGTTACTGGAGCCGGAAAGTCCTGATAGTTATTTTAACTGGAATTTTTTCGATGCTATTTTACAGCAAAAGGAGCATTACAGCGACTATGTTTTTGAAGATAAGGCTGCAAGTATGCTGTCAGCAAACAGCGAGCTCCGGTTAGCATTTGAACAAAAGAAGCAAAATGAACCCCAATTTGCTGGAGATGCAGAAGCGCAACTTGAATGGATATATGCCCAATCTGCGCATTACGAAAAGGAATATAACAGGCTACCCGTTTTTAAACTTTATTAATCACATAGGGAAAGGTAACAGAAGTCACCTTTTATATGATTTAGCGAGCCCATCTTTGTGCTATGAAAAAGAATATGGGATCTACCGATAGGATTATTCGGCTAAGTATGGCGACACTTATAGCAGTGCTTTATGTTAACAATGTGATTGAGGGTACGCTCGCAATGGCGTTAGGTGCAGTCGCAGTCATTTTTGCAGCAACAAGTTTTGTAAACTTTTGTCCGCTGTACAGTATGTTGGGAATAAATACATGTCAAACCAAATGATTTCTGAAAAACTACACATCGCCAATATAAAGTGCAACGGTTGCGCTAAGAGTATTACTGCCAAGATCAGTGAGATTGAAGGTGTTTACACGACAGAAGTAAATATAGAAGAAGGGACTATAAACGTAGATTATAAAGAGGACAACGTGAGAGAGCACATAATTACCAAATTAAGTGCAATGGGTTATCCAGAAGCTACTGCTGAAAATCGTTTACTTATGAAGGCTAAGAGTTATGCGAATTGCATGATAGGTAAGGTGAGTTCGTGATTTAGCTCATAGTTAAATAAATACAACAACAATTAATAAAAATGACAATAGAAGAATTACTAAAAAATGGAGCGCAATTGGTAGATGTGCGCTCTGCGGATGAATTTAGGGGTGGACACGTTTCGGGTTCCATTAATATTCCATTGAACGAAGTTCCTGAGAGAATTGCGGAGTTTAAAAACATCGAAGGACCGATAGTACTTTGTTGCTTAAGCGGTGGCAGAAGTGGTCAAGCGACAGGCTTTTTACAAAGCCAAGGAATTGAGTGTTTTAACGGCGGTGGCTGGATGGACGTTGATTATGCAATGAGACAAACGTCGTAGTAGATTTAATTTATTTTAGAGTTAGAGCCTTCTAAGCACGATGAATGCTGGGAGGCTTTTTTATTTTTGCCGCACCAAACCCTTGGTTAATCCTGCAAGCAATAGGATAAAAGAGGTCGTACCGCAGCCGATTATAAAGAAAAGATCTGGTCTAGGCCAATGCATTTCTTTAAATACAACGCCAATCATTAAAAGTACCAAGCCTACAATTCCTCCTTGTTGAATAAAAGGTATCTCAGATTTACCCAAATAGGTGGGCATGGCAATATGATAACCCACATAAATTACAATTAATCCAACAATGGCAAAAGAGTTGGATATACCAATCTCCGCCGTGCTCAAAATTAGGAGAAAGACCAGAAAACCCATCGGAAATAGGATGCGAGAATCTTTGTCAGGAACCAATGCGGCATAGCCCAAATACGCGCCAATATGCAACCAAAATAAGCCGATATTTACCTCGCCTAATCCTGGCCAACGCATCACTTTAAACAGGTATGCCATGACTAATGTGGCAAGTGAAATGTAAATAAGACTGACTAAAAACTTTTTCATAACTTAATTTAAAAGTGTGGTTAGTTTACTAGCTTCCTCCTTCACATTTTTGTTCTCGTAAATTACACCGTACACAAAGTCGAGTATAGGCATAGATACACCTAGTTCTTCATTGAGTTGATGTATACTGTCGGTGGCATAATATCCTTCTGCAATCATTTGCATTTCCATTAGGGCAGATTTTGTCGAGTAGCCTTTGCCTAGCATAGCGCCTAGCGTTCGGTTACGGCTGTATTGCGAATATCCTGTAACCAATAAATCACCAAGATAAGCAGATTTATTCGTATCTCGCTTAATGGGGTAATACGCTTTAATGAATTTTTTTATTTCGCGAATAGCGTTACTCATAAGTACCGCTTGAAAATTATCTCCATACCCTAAGCTATGGCACATTCCTGCTGCGATAGCGTATACATTTTTGAGTACCGCGGTAATCTCTGTCCCGTAAATATCATCGGTTTGGGTCACGCGTATAAAGGAGCAACTTAGTGCTTCTGCTATTTTCTCACGTTGTTTTCTACTTTTGCTTGCTACGGTTAGGTAGCTTAGTTTCTCTTGCGCAACTTCTTCCGCGTGGCAAGGTCCTGTTATTACCAAGAAGTTTTTAGTTTTAACTCCTTTCACATTGATCAGGTAATCGGCTATGATTTGCTTGGTATTCGGAATAACTCCTTTAATTGCTGAAATGACAGTCTTGTCTTTAAATTGTGCTGCATCAATAGGATCAAGTAAATCAAACACAAAAGCAGAAGGCGTTACCAGCAGGATATGATCATTTTGATCTATGAGTTCTTCTGCATGGGTACTTACGTGCAGTCTTTTCAGGTCAAATTTTACCGAGCGTAAATATTTGGGATTGCGTCCATTGGTGTTAATAGCAGCAGCCATATCAGCGCTGCGTACCCACCAGTCTACGTGCATATTGGGGTCTTCCAGCAAAATTTTTACCAGTGCAGTACCCCAACTACCGCTTCCCATGACTAGGATTTTATTCATCAGGGTCAAAGCAACATCTTTTTTTTCATTTTCGGGTGCTATTTTCCCATCAAAAAGCAGAATTACCTCTTAAATTTGAATCAATCAATCCAAAAGTAGACGAGTTTATCCTAAATACGAATAGATGGCAACCTGAGATTAATGCTTTACGCGCTATTTTACTGGATTGTCAGCTACAAGAAGAGTTTAAATGGAGGCAGCCGTGTTACACCTTTCAAGGCGTTAATTTGGTGATAATTGCCAGTTTTAAATCCTATTGTGCTTTGTCGTTTTTAAAAGGGACTCTATTGAAAGATGCCAACCAACTCCTGGTTTCACCCGGCGAAAATTCGCAATCGGTCAGGTATCTTAGTTTTACCAACGTCGCAGAAATTAGGGAGTTAGAAGCTACCCTGAAATCCTATGTTTTTGATGCAATAGAAATAGAAAAGGCCGGAATCAAGGTGGTCAAGACAAAAAGTAAACATGTACGCTATTGCGAAGAATTACAGGTAAAACTTGCAGAAGATAGTACGTTTAGCAAGGCATTTGAGGCTCTAACTCCGGGGAGAAAAAGAGGTTACGCCATGTTTTTTGAATCAGCCAAGCAAACTAAAACCCGCGAATCACGGATAGAACAGTATCGTCATCGTATACTGATGGGTAAGGGAATAAACGACTGTGTATGTGGTTTATCTAAACGAATGCCCAATTGCGACGGATCACACAAGTTTGCGTAAACCTACTAATTGTTCATTCTTAGCCTACAAATGGTAGTTTAGCAACTACCGCTTTAATGCTCTTGTTACGCACTTGTACGTATATTTCAGAACCGATTTTAGCAAATTCAGGAGTTACATATCCCATGCCTATTGCTTTGTCTAGCGTTGGGCTTTGAGTTCCGCTGGTTACTTCGCCTATCATGTTTCCGTTTGCATCTACAAGCTCATAATGTTGTCTTGGGATACCGCGTTCTACCATTTCAAAACCTACTAGTTTACGGCTTGCACCATTGGTTTTGATGTCTTGGTGATATGCTTGATTTACAAAAGGTTCATCAAATTTAGTTATCCAACCTAATCCTGCTTCGATAGGAGAAGTAGTGTCATTTATATCATTGCCGTACAAGCAATAGCCTTTTTCTAATCTTAGCGTGTCTCTAGATGCAAGTCCGCAAGGTATAATGTCAAATTCCTTACCTGCTTCCATGACAACATCCCACAGGGTATTGGCATCTGTATTCCAAACATAGAGTTCGAATCCACCTGAACCGGTATATCCTGTATTGCTTATCACTACATCGTCGCAACCGCCAAGGCTGCCCGCATCAAAATGATAAAATTCGATAGCAGATAAATCTATAGCGGTAAGTTTTTGCAATAATTTAATAGCATTAGGGCCTTGTACTGCAAGTAGTGAAATGTCATCAGACTGATCTTCTAGCTCACAATCAAAACCTTTAGCCTCTTTTTGGCTCATAATCCAATCCCAATCTTTGGCAATGTTACTTGCATTTACAACCAAGGTATAATCGGTAGCAGACCATCTGTAAACAATAAGGTCGTCTACAATGCCGCCTTCATTATTGGGCATGCAATTATACTGTGCTTGCATGTCTGCCATCTTACGTATGCTGTTAGAACATATCCAAGATACAAGTGCTTCTGCATCCTTTCCTTTCACACTAAACTCACCCATGTGACTTACGTCAAACATACCCACGCTATTACGCACAGCATGGTGCTCTGGAGCAAGTCCTGTGTATTGTAACGGCATATCGTATCCGGCAAAAGGAACCATTTTGGCACCAAGAGAAACGTGTTTTTCGTAAAGTGCAGTTTGTTTCAAGGCATTTAATTCTGTAGACATACTGCAAAGTAAATTGAAGAGTTGAATTAAATTTTAATTGGGCGTTAAAAATGATGGGTTAAATGTGTATTTGACCTCCAAGCACGAATAAAAACGAGCATCATCGCCCTTTATGTTAGATTTAGCGTATTAAATTAAAAATTATTACAAATAGCATTGAGGAAAAGTTAAAGAACGGAGGCTACACTATGTTCACTTCCATTTCAAGTGTAATCTGGAAGGTTTCCCAAACGTCTTCTTGTATATCCTCGGCCAGTTTCAATACATCTTTTCCTTTAGCATAGCCGTAATTTACGAGCACAAGTGCTTGCTTAGCATGGCAGCCCGTATAGCCAATACGACGACCTTTCCACCCTAGTTTTTCAATAAGCCATCCCGCAGGGACTTTCACTAAAGTTTCGCTCACAGGAAAACTTTTGATATCCTCAAACTCATACTTGAGCATATTAAGATGAGCTCTATGTATAATTGGATTTTTGAAAAAACTACCGCTATTGCCTAACTCGGAAGGATCGGGTAATTTACTTTGGCGTATCGCAATTACGGCATTGCTCACATCTCGCAAGGTAGGAGTAGTAATAGAATGCTCTACTAGCCAAGCTTCAATATCGCCATAACTGGTGTTCAGCACATGGTTTCTTTTGGTAAGTTGTAAGCCTATAGAAGTAATAAAATACTTGCCTTTAGCGTGTTTTTTAAATATGCTTTCTCGGTATCCAAATTCACATTCCTTGTTTGTGAATCGCTCCAGTTGCATGGTGATTAAATTTAGTGCTTCTACATAGGTTAGCAAATCCTTGGTTTCTTTGCCATACGCTCCTATGTTTTGCATGGGGGCAGCACCTACCGAGCCCGGTATTAAGCTCATGTTTTCTAATCCACCATATCCGTTTTCAATACAATGCAAAACGAGTTCGTGCCAATTTTCGCCACTGGCAATGGCAATTTCTATAATATCATCATCTTCCTTTACGGTAGTAATTCCTTTGGTTTGGTTGATGATAACAGTACCATTTACATCCTTTGTAAAAAGTATGTTGCTGCCTCCTCCAAGGAACAGACAATTTTGAAGGTTCGGAACCGTATCCAACTGCTTTAGGTCTGTTAAAAAAATAACGTTTTTGGCAAATACTTCGATTCCGAAGGTATTGTAATTTTTTAACGATAAATTGGTGTTTAGTACACTCACCTTGCAATAGTAATTAGTCAGTTTAAATTTTATTTGTATTTTTCCCCACAAATAAACATTACATGAAAAAAATCGCCTTTTTACTGTTCGTTATAATCACATTAGCAATGGCTTGTAAGGATGATGATATCGTTATTACCGTTCAACCAAAATCACTTTGCGATAGTTTGGATATAACCTACACGTCTTACGTTAAACCAGTTTTAGATAATGCAGGTTGCTCAGGAAGCTATTGTCATGGATCTGGATCTGGCGGGTTTACCATTAAAGATTACGCTACCACAAAGGCAACAGCATCTGACGTTAAGTTTTTAAAGGCCATAAAGCACGAATTGGGCGCAAGCGCAATGCCCAAAAGTGGCAATAAACTGAGCGACGAGCAAATCACCCGCATAGAATGTTGGTTACAAAATGGATGTAAGGAGTAAAAAAGGAAGCGTCTACCTAAATGGGCTTTAGGGCAACCGTCATTTCTCGCTTACCGTTAGCACCTGGCGGATTTTCAATCGAATATCCTGCTGCTTTTAAGTCTCGCTTCAGTTGACCAGCTGCGGAATACGTGGATAATACGCCTCCTGGTTTGGTTGCGTTAAATAATTTGGTAAAAAGTATCTCATTCCAAAGTTCGGGTTGCTTCTTAGGTGCAAAGGCATCAAAATAGATTACATCATACGCTTCATTTTCGAGTACTACATATTCTAATTTTTGATTGGTCTTATGCAGGGTAAAGTGACTGTTTATTTGTACTTTTTGTTCCCATTCTGCTTGGTGTATTTCAGTAAAAAGAAGCTCGTCTTCTTGTAACTTACCATAACCTATTTGTGCGATGAGATCAAACGGAACTTGAAAAGGTTCTAGGGTGTGATAGAACACTTGTCTCTCGGATTTTATGGTGTGTTGTGCAGTGAGTAATGCGTTTAGTCCTGTTCCAAAACCCACTTCTAAAATACGAATATTCCCGGTAGTGCGATCCATGCCTTCTTGAAGGAAAACATGCTTGGCTTCTGAAATTGCGCCATTTCTACTGTGGTAAGTTTCATCCATACTGGGTATGTATAAGGTGTATTCTCCAGAAGTAGTTTGTTGCAATTCCATGGCAGCAAAGGTATTTATTTTAGCTTCAAGCGAGGTTAAGTATAACCTTTGATCAGAATACTCGGAAATGGGTTTAGCGGAAAAAATCATTCTTTCTGAAGGCGAGGCGATCGAATAAATAATGCATACTTAATACTATCTGTATTTTCATTTAATATTGCACTTCAATGCATCCAAAAGTTTTGTCCATTATCATTCCTGTGTACAATGAGGAAAAAACAATACACCTTATTCTGGACAAGATAAAACAAGTTCAACTTATCGGCGGGCTCCAAAAAGAGGTGGTTATGGTCAACGATTTTTCGAGCGATAATTCGTGGGTACGCCTGCAAGCCTATCAAACGCAAAACCAAGATTTAAAAATATCACTTTTCAACCATGCTGTAAATAAAGGGAAAGGGGCTGCCCTTCATACAGGGATTAAGGAGGCGACAGGTGATTTGGTGATTATACAAGATGCCGATTTAGAGTACGATCCACTGGAGTACAATGAGTTGTTGAAACCTATTCTTGACGGGCACGCTGATGTAGTTTACGGGTCTCGATTTATGGGAGGGAAGCCGCATCGCATATTGTTCTTTTGGCACAGTATCGGAAATGGTATTCTGACGTTAATGAGCAACATCCTAACCAATTTAAACCTGACCGATATGGAAACCTGTTATAAACTCTTTCGGGCAGACATTATAAAGGGCCTACACCTCAAAGAAAATCGTTTTGGTTTTGAGCCAGAAGTGACAGCCAAAATCGCTCGAATACCTGGCATTCGTATTTATGAAATTGGGATATCCTACTACGGACGCACCTATGAAGATGGCAAAAAAATAGGATGGAAGGATGGTCTTCGTGCTATTTACTGCATCCTCAAATACAATATTTGGGCGAAAAAATAAGCGCAAACAAGACCTCGTTGGATTACTTGGGTTCTAGGCCCGATTTATAGGTCGCCAAGCATAATTCTCTGGCCGTTTTGTGATCTACAATTTCTTTTGGATATGCAGTAGTGCCCCATTCAGGAATCCATTTTTTAATATACGCGTGCTTCGAGTCAAAACGCTCAATTTGGGTATATGGATTAAAAATACGGAAATACGGTGCAGCATCAACGCCACTTCCTGCGGCCCATTGCCAACCTCCGTTATTACTAGCTAGATCAAAATCAAGGAGTTTTTTGGCAAAATAAGCTTCGCCCCACCTCCAGTCTAGTAATAAATGCTTGGCTAAAAAACTGGCAACAACCATGCGCACCCTGTTGTGCATAAAACCAGTGGTATTGAGTTCCCGCATTCCTGCGTCTACCAAGCCATAACCTGTTTTACCTGCACACCACGCTTTAAAATGTTCCTCATTGGTACTCCACTTAATTTGGTCGTATTGCGGTTTAAAACTACCCTGTGCCGTGTGCGGAAAGTGATGTAAGATGTGTGCGTAAAAATCCCGCCAAATCAACTCGTTAAGCCATTTTTCACTCGTTTTTTGTCCTTTGGCTGCTTTATCTCGGATGCTCACCGTACCAAATCTCAAATGCAAGGAAAGTCTGGAAGTACCTGCGATTGCAGGAAAGTCGCGATGTGCTTCATAATTTTTGATAACACTCAGTGTTGTGGACTTTGGTGGGAATGCAATCGCTCGTTTTTGGAATCCCATTTCGGCTAGCGATATAAGTGGAGTGGGAGTCCGTTTATGAAAAGCGTGGAAGTATTTTTCCGTAGGATATGGTTTGAGTTGATAAGGTGTTAACGTAGCTTTCCACTTACGACTGTACGGCGTAAAAACCACATAAGGACTGCCGTCATCTTTAACCACTTCTTCCATTTCAAAGATTACATGGTCCTTGTAGGTACGGAATGGGATAGTACTATTGAGCAGGATGTTAGATACCTCCGCATCTCGTTTGTTGGCATAGGGCTCGTAGTCACGATTTGTATAAACCGCGCTCGGTTGCAATTCTTTAAGTATAGACGGCCAGAGCTCTGTTGGATTTCCATAATACACCAGCAAGTCACTTCCTAAGTCTTGTAATTCTTGCTTTAATCGCGCAAGCTCTTGGTGAATAAACGTAACGCGCGCATCCGCTTTATCTTCGAGTTTGTTCAGTATTTCTGTGTCAAAAATGAAAATAGGTTGAACAGAGAAGCCACTTTTAAGCGCATAGTAAAGCGCCGCATTATCTTCTAATCGGAGGTCTCTCCTAAACCAATGTATTGCTGAATTCATAAAGCGTTGAGTGCGTCTTTAAGGTTATGGTATTTATGGAGCTTGAGTTGTGCCATTTTAGGCGAAGTGATGCGATAACTATTAAGTAGGGTAGCCGATGCTTCACCTAATACCCATTTTAAAAGAAAAGCAGGAATGTGAGGAAGAAGTACGCTTCGATTTTCGTTTTTGGCTATAGCTAAAATAAAATCATCCATCATAAAGGCATTTTCACCCACCACATTATACACA
>CAMDBP010000016.1 GCA_945889315.1 Chitinophaga pinensis | reverse complement strand
GGATGCTCGGGGCATTAGAAAAGTGCAAAGAAAATGGAGGCAAGATAATTACGGTAAATCCAATACCCGAAGCGGGTATGGTGAACTTTATAGATCCACAATCTCCTTTGAGTATCTTAAAAGGGGGAACTGCGCTCACAGATCTTTATGTGCCAGTTAAGTTAAATGGTGATGTGGCATTCTTAAAAGCTGTAATGCTAATACTACTAGCAAAAGAAGATGCTGGAGAAAACGTTTTTGATCTCGAATTTATTAAACGTTACACGTCAAACTATGAAGCTCTCATCGCGGATCTACGAACCTATACCATCCAAGAATGTTCAGAAGAGAGTGGTGTTGATTTAATCCTAATTGAAGAAGCAGCGGACCTATTAGCATCTAATCAAAAAATTATTATTTGCTGGGCCATGGGATTAACACAGCAAGAAAACGGAGTTAGCAATATTCAAGAAATTGTAAATCTTTTATTACTTAAAGGTGCCATCGGTAAGCCAGGTGCCGGCACATGTCCGGTACGTGGACACAGCAATGTGCAAGGAGACAGAACCATGGGGATATGGGAAGCTCCTAAACCGGAATTCTTAGATAAGCTAGATCAAGTACATGGCATAAAATCACCTCGCGAGCACGGTTACCATGTGGTATCTGCTATCGAGGCAATGCATGCTGAAAAAGGGAAAGTATTCTTTGCTATGGGTGGCAATTTTTTAAGTGCCTCACCCGACACGCATTTCACAGCTCAAGCGTTACAAAACTGCAGGTTAACTGCCCATATTAGCACTAAGCTAAATCGCTCACATTTAATAACCGGGCAACAAGCCCTTATTCTTCCCTGCTTAGGCAGAACGGATAAAGACGTGCAAGCAGATGGCGAACAATTTGTGAGTTGCGAAAACAGTATGGGCGTCGTACAAAGTTCACAAGGAATTTTAACACCGCCAAGTAAACAGCTACAAAGTGAAGTTGCTATTGTCGCACAAATGGCGATATCAACATTTAAAAACACGAACATCCCTTGGTTAAATATGGCGAGTAATTATGATAACATAAGAGACGCCATTGAACAGGTTATTCCCGGTTTTGAAGATTATAATAAGCGTATTCGCAAATCTGGTGGTTTTTATTTGCCCAATGGAGCAAGAGAAAGAAAATTTAACACTGAAAATGGCAAAGCAAATTTTACTGTCCATAAACTTCCAAAACACCGATTGGGAGATGGAGAATATTTTATGATGACGATTAGGAGTCACGACCAATATAACACCACCATATATGGTTTAGATGACCGATACAGAGGCATATACAATGAGCGAAGGGTAATTATGATGAATCAAAAAGACATTGATGCGAGAGGATG
Organism: Chitinophaga pinensis; assembly: GCA_945889315.1. Classification (GTDB taxonomy): domain Bacteria; phylum Bacteroidota; class Bacteroidia; order NS11-12g; family UBA9320; genus UBA9320. The sequence continues at coordinate 37,154 of CAMDBP010000016.1, read as the reverse complement.
GCGAGCACAACAAGAAGTCAACTTATTTAGTGCATTTAATGGTGTTAAACGAGAAGCTCGAAAGTTTTTAGTGATACCCTATCCTATACCTGTTGGCAATGTTGCGACATACTTTCCTGAAGCCAATCCACTAATACCTATTGATTCATTTGCTGCTAAAAGTTTTACGCCAACCAGCAAATTAGTAAAAATCACCATAGAAGAAGTGTATTGAACCCACTTATGAAAAAACACCTAGTACTCAATAGTCAACGTAATAGCTATTTCATAGGTATATCAATGGGGATTCTGTTTGGATTACCTTTTGGTTATTCTACAGATAATTTGATAAGCAGTATATTGATATACGGATTACTAGGGTTTGGATTAGCTCACGCTATCTATAAAAACTAAAAGTTAAACATTGGCAGATTTAATAGGCATTGTATTGATGGGTGGCAAAAGCTCCAGAATGGGGATCGATAAGTCACAACTCATTGCCAATACGTCCCATACAAACGAAACTAAAAAGAACTTCGCCCAGTTAGCTCATGCCAAACTTAAATGCTATGTTACTGATGTTTTTTACTCCATAAATCAAGAGCAAAAAAATCTTCATCTGAATAATACCATTATTGATGAATACCCTGAAGAAGGTCCTTTATCGGGGATAATATCCGCGCTGAGATTCACGCAAACGAGTATTGTAGTATTAGGAGTAGACGTACCACTAGTCACCAAACAAAGTATTAAAAACATAATTGTACACCGTAATTGGGATTTACTAACCACAACCTATTATAATACAGAAACACGTACTTGGGAGCCAATGCTTAGTATTTGGGAAATTGAAACCCTTCCGTGTCTTGAAGAATACTTTACCAATGGAGGCCGTTCTATTCAACAATTCTTAAATCAATATGGAAATCAACGAGTCCAAATTTTGGATGTAAATGAATTCACCAACGTCAATACACCCGAAGAATATGAGCATTTACGAGCTCAAATAGGCTAAATAAAGTTAGGGTAGTGTCTCAATTGCTACTATTTGAAAACCTTTAATGTCATAATGAGCAATAATTTCTTTCACTAAGGAAGTTCGTACTACTAACAGCAGATTTTGATTATCATTTGACTGATAATTACCTAAGATATAACTAGCCGCTTGATGTAAGCCTTTCCCATCTAATTCAAGTTTACCTAACTCATCCAACACTAAAAAATCATAATCATCTTCCTCAAAAGACTTAATTAGAATATAGTTAGCCAGCTTAAATGTATCCTCTAAAAAATGAAACTTCCCTACAGAAATAGTATTCTCTTCTTCTAACTTTTGAAATGCATGTTTTTCTTTTGATTGAATATTATACAAATATTTAAGATTATCTGAGTCGTCAGGACAAATAATTCCTTTTACGGTATCCCAGGTATCCACCCACTCCTGTAGGGCAGAAGTTTTGCCACTTCTTACGTCACCTGCTAGGATGTAAATCATTCCTCAATTGTAAGATGTATACTGTATAATATAGTATCGCCCAAAAAGTCTCTAAATTTCGTAGGACCCTTGGTATGCTTATTTTCTTGCCAAGCTAATGCTGCGACCTTTCTTAAATAGGGCAGTAATGTCATGGTTTCATCTACTTCCTTTTGGACTTTGAATTTTTTACCTTCTAAGTACTTTGCAAAGTACTTTTTAAAATAACGAGCTAACACATAATACCAAAGAAGCAATATACCCGCACTACGAAGTGTAATGTAAAGCCAATTCCCCCATACAGATTTACCGTCTTTCACAAAGAAATAATAGGTTGCTATAAGTGCAAAAAATGTCCCAAACAGTATCCATTGCTTCCATAAGCCTCTTCTCTTTCTCAATTCTCCTAGATTCTCTTCAAACTCAATCGCTTGAATTTGATACTTGACATTACCTTGATTATAATCCATATATTGGATGATATTATAGATCATGTAGCCAATTACCAAACCTAAAATGGCATACGTCCAAAGATAAACTGAGATTAACGCTTGAGAGGAAAATAATTCACCGAATAAACCCATCTTCTGAATAACATATTCGCTAAATCCATCAATAGCATTCCATAACGAACTACCGTATACAATCCAAACTACTAAGACTTTTTGAATGGCTGACTCTATCAGTGTTGTAACCCCTAAAAGCATCGTACTCCACATGCTAATACGCAGTTTATTAAAAATTAAGGCTGCCATAAATGCCTGAAACGAAACAGCTAAGTAACTCGTTGGAGGAGAATGAGGACTAACTGCTAGCTTTATTATTAAAACTACCAGAAGTGATCTAAAAATAGTTTCCCATTTATCATCTGCAAAATAAGCAATTAGACTAATAAGTACAATAGCAAATCCACCTACAAATAAGCCCGTAAACGGAAACTGAATTGCGTGTAAAACTCCTCCTAATCCCGCTTCGGACAATGCCCAAAGAGCGGTGAGGCGTGAAATTATTTTAGCGTTACGTTGCACTCGTTCAAATGTAGTTTATTGTCTTATCTATTTTATTGCTGTTGAAAAAGATGTGAATAGGTTCAAAAAAAAGCCATGATCTAGTCAACTAAATCATGGCTTTTTCGTCGAACTATTTGTTCTGATTAAACAGAGAAACTCTCGCCACAACCGCAGGTTCTATTTGCATTAGGATTATTAAACTGGAATCCTTTTCCATTCAAACCGTCTGTAAAATCAAGTTCTGTTCCGCATAGGTAAAGAAAGCTTTTCATATCACAAACTACTTTGTATCCGTTACTTTCGAAAACCTGGTCATTTTCTTGGGACTCATTGTCAAAGTCCATTTTATAGCTTAGGCCAGAACAACCACCACCTACAACAGAGACACGAATAAAAAAACCTTCATTCAAACCTTCGGTCTGCATTAATGTGTTTACTTGATTTGCCGCTCTTTCTGATACTGTAATCATCTTTTTAGGTTACTTATTATTGGTTTATCTGTTAATGGTATACAACCATTAACTGTTCATTTTTTAAATCTATCGAGCACTAGTAGTGCTTTTTGTTGTCCTCTATAGGGGCTAGACCTTGTTTTACTCGGTAATCGTTTATGGCCATTTTGATCGCATCTTCTGCCAATACAGAACAGTGAATTTTAACTGGCGGCAAGGCTAATTCCTCTACGATATCCATATTATCAATTTCCATAGCAGCTTCTATTGTTTTTCCTTTAAGCCACTCTGTAGCAAGAGACGAAGATGCGATAGCCGATCCGCAACCAAAGGTTTTAAACTTTGCATCTTTAATAATACCAGTCGCGTCATCTACTTCTATTTGTAGACGCATTACGTCACCGCATTCTGGTGCGCCCACTAAGCCAGTCCCTACCATTTTACTTTCTTTATTAAGTGTACCAATATTTCTTGGATTTTGATAATGATCGATTACTTTTTCTGAATATGCCATATTTTTCTTTTGATTGTGTCTAGTTCAAGAAGTGCATCTATTGATGTCAAGTCTGAATTTAACTGTTATATAATTTTTAATTTTTACCTTCGGTATCCTTTTTTTAGTGTTCAGCCCACTCTATTGTTTTGAGGTCTATACCGTCTTTAAACATTTCCCAAAGTGGACTCATATCTCGTAATTTATTTACCGCAGTTTTTACGTGCTCAATGGCAAAATCTATTTCTTCATCCGTAGTAAATCTGCCTAATCCAAAGCGAAGAGATGAATGTGCCAATTCATCATCTAAACCTAAACTTTTAAGCACATAACTTGGTTCTAAAGATGCACTTGTGCATGCACTACCGCTGCTTACCGCGATGTCTTTTGTTCCCATCATAAGCCCTTCTCCTTCTACAAATTTAAAAGAAATATTGGCAACGTGTGGAAGCCTATGTTGTGTGTTTCCGTTTACATATGCCTCTTCTATCGTCAAAAGCTCTTTTTCCAATCTATCACGCATTACGCTTAAACGTATGGCCTCTTCAGCCATCTCGTTTTGTGCTATTTCGCAAGCTTTACCGAATCCAACTATACCCGGTACATTTAAGGTTCCACTTCGCATCCCTCTTTCATGACCCCCGCCATCCATTTGACTAGTTACTTTTACACGTGGATTTTTACGTCTTACATATAAAGCACCTACCCCTTTTGGTCCATACATTTTATGTGCGGTAAAACTCATTAGGTCTATTCCGTCTGCTATTACATCAACAGGTATTTTCCCTACCGTTTGCGTAGCATCTGTGTGAAATAAGATTCCATTTTTCTTCGCAATTGCTGAAATTGCCTTAATATCTTGAATCACGCCAATTTCATTGTTACCATACATAATCGTAATAAGTATGGTTTTATCCGTAATGGCTGCTTCCAAGTCAGATAAGTTTATCAAGCCATCTTCATTTGGCGAGAGATAGGTTACTTCTCCACCCATTTTCTCTACTTTTTTGCATGCATCCAACGTAGCTTTATGCTCCGTAGTTACTGTAATCATGTGATTACCTTGAGAGCCATACATTTCATACACCCCTTTGATAGCCAAGTTGTTGGCTTCTGTAGCACCTGAAGTGAAAATTATTTCTTTACTTGTGCAGCCTATTAAGCGACCTACTTGCTCACGAGCATAGTCTACCGCTTCTTCTGCATTCCATCCAAAACTATGGTTCCTACTTGCCGCGTTACCAAATTTTTCATTAAAATAAGGAAGCATTGCATCCAAAACTCTCGGATCCATTGGTGTAGTTGCGTTATTGTCTAAGTATATTGGAAAATTCATTCGTTGCTCTTATCTTTATTTAGATTAAATCTATGCGCAAATATAACGCCTTAAAGGGAATATAGTTTGGATAGGTGATTGGTTTTTTTGATACCTAAAGAAACAAAAGTACATTTTACCTCATTCAACTCACATGATTCTAAGATAAAGATGCAATTTCTGAATAATTATTGCTATCCTCAACAAACAATACGCAAAAACCTTCAATCACTTTAGTGGTCAACTGAAAGACAAGAAATTTTTGATTGCCAATTCTATTTGATCGCAAAAAATTATAGTATCTCTTCTCAAATGTTTACTTTTACCCTGCTTATGTTTCTAATGATTTTTCAACGAAATATTCTAGTTGTTTTTTTACTGTTATACCTCACTTTTACCAGTAATGGTCAATCCATTAACCACTGGGAAACTGCAGTAAAAAATACAGACACGTGGTTTTACCACTCAGGAAGTGAACCCGATATTAATTGGATGCAACCCAACTTTGACGCAAGAAATTGGACTAATGGACAAGGAGGTTTTGGTTACGGGGACAACGATGACAATACCATCCTCAACACAACAAGTACAGTCTATATTAGGAAAGTATTTTATCTCATCGACACTGCAGTAATACGTCACGCCATTCTTCATGCTGATTATGATGACGGTTTTGTTGCTTATATTAATGGCGTAGAAATAGCCCGGAATAAGATTGGAACTATAGGCACTCCACCCAAATACATTGCACTTGCTGGCACCTACAAAGAAGCAACACTATATAGCGGCGGGAAACCTGAAGATTACCCTATCGATCAGGTTTCATTAAGGAAACTGATTAAAGAAGGGACTAATACCCTCGCTATTCAAATACATAATCAGTCCTTAAGTTCATCTGATTTGAGCAGTAATTTTTTCTTAAGTTTGGGCATAACCGACCAAAGCAGAAATTACAGGCCAACTCCTGATTGGTTTACCGCTCCTAATTTAGGGAGTACTTTGCCCATTGTGGTTATTACCACTTTAAACAACGCAGAAGTAAAAAACGAACCAAAGATTCCTGCACATTTGGGAATTATCGACCATGGAATGAATTTAGTTACAGACACCTATAACGGTTATAATGGGGCAATTGCAATCGAAATATGTGGAGCCTCATCACAAAGTTTTCCAAAGAAAAACTATGGTTTTGAAACGCAGCTCGCTGATGGCAGCAATAATAACGTAAGTATTCTGGGCATGCCTTCTGAAAATGATTGGATATTACACGGGCCATACTCCGACAAGTCATTATTGCGCAATGCACTGGCCTATCACATGGGAACTAGTACCGGCAGGTATACCCCGAGAACTCGATTGTGTGAAGTATACATAAACTCAGACTATAAAGGGGTCTATATAATGACTGAACGAATTAAAAGAGACAAAAATAGGGTCAATATAGCTAACCTAAAACCAGAAGATATATCAGGAGATGAGTTGACAGGTGGTTATATAGTACAAATAGATAGAGATGATTTAAGCACTAACATAGACGGATGGTATAACACTACTTCACCCACAAAATTTTATGCGTATCACGATCCAAAAGCAGAAGAATTGGAAGATGTTCAGCGAGAATATATAAAAAGCTATATCACGAGTTTTGAGAGTGCCATGTCTGGCGCAGAATATTATTGGAAATTTAAAAACTTTGTAGACGTGTCATCGTGGGTGGATTATTTTTTGGTAACGGAAATAGGTAAGCACATTGACGCATATAAACTCAGCTTCTATATGCACAAAGTTAAAAACTCAGACGGGGGGAAATTGCATTTCGGACCCTTGTGGGATTTTAACTTGGCTTTTGGTAATTTTGATTATGCATGCTCACCTGACCCTACGGGTTGGACCTACCAATTTCAAGGGACTTGCGACAACTCTCACCCATTTTGGGTAAAGAAGATGACGGATCTTTCTGAAGTATCCAATTTAATCAACTGTCGATGGCAACAACTCAGAAACGGCGCTTTACATACCGATAGCCTAATACAATTTATAGATAATAGGATAGCTGAAATGGGGAATGCTCCAGCTAGAAACTTTGAAAAATGGAGTATCCTTGGCCAATACGTGTGGCCTAATGACTATGTAGGCAATAGCTATATAGAAGAAGTTGTCTTTTTAAAAAACTGGTTAACCTCGAGATTGACATGGATGGACAACAATATGCTAGGCATTTGTGAGTCTCCCGCAACAACAAGGGATGTTTCTCGATTATCACCCATAGGGATTTTCCCTAATCCAGTTTCAAGCAACCTCTTTGTAGATCTAAGTGATATAGATTTTATGCACGCGGATGTCTATATACATAATTCATTAGGTCAAGAAATATTAAGACAAGAAACATTTAACGCCATACTTAAAATTGACCTAATATATTACTTACCAGGTGTTTACATGCTTAAAATAGTTGCTCAGAGCGGTATTGTTTACACTATAAAATTTATTAAAAATTAACTAATATTTCCTTCAGGAATATTATGAAAACTACTAAGATATATCTTCATTAATTTTAGATGGAATCATTTACTCGACTATTAGCGGAAATGTAATAAATGGAATTTTGAATGAAAATTAGAACTATTAACTAAACTTGTACCAATGCAAAAAATTGAGCACATCGGAATAGCAGTCCAAGATATTGAAGAAAGCAATAAACTTTTTGCCAAATTGCTAAATTCCGAGCACTACAAGATGGAAGCCGTTGCTAGTGAAGGTGTCATTACCTCTTTTTTTCAGATAGGAGAAGTGAAAATAGAATTATTACAAGCTACATCGAAAGACAGTGAGATTCATAAATTTATAGAAAGTAAGGGCGAAGGTATTCACCATATTGCCTTTGCAGTAGAAGATGTAAACTTAGAAATAAAACGCTTAAAAGCAGAAGGTTTTGATGCTATTCACCAAGAGGGTAAAGATGGTGCAGATGGCAAAATAATAGCTTTTTTACATCCAAAATCAACCAATCGTGTACTAACCGAAATTTGTTCAGATAAACATGCTGCAGAATAAAAACATACGACTAGCGCTAGGTATTATTGGGACCCTAATATTTGGTTATCTTCTATGGAACGTGCGCTTTATAATATATTATTTTTTTGCCGCAGCAATTATTGCTTTTATTGCGAGACCTTTAATGCGATTATTAGGTAGGGTCAAGTTCAAAAATTGGGAGATGCCTAATTGGTTGAAATCTGCTACCGTATTAACGACATTTGTCATTATCATCATAGGACTTTTCAAACTTATCGTCCCAACGGTAATAGAACAAGCGCATATCATTTCAGAGATAGACGCCAATACCGTAGTAAGCAGGATACAACCTACTATAGAATCAGCATCCGAATGGATGAAAAAAGCCAACATTGATGAGTCAGAGTTGCAAAATATCCTCAACAAAGAGGTAAACAAGATTTTCAGTATGGGTGATATCGGAAATTATATTAAAAATATCTTAAGCGGTATTTCAGACTCCCTTATTGCAGCTTTTTCTATTCTTTTTATAAGCTTTTTCTTAATCAAAGACGGCAACATTGTCGACAACGTAGTGGAGAGTATAACACCAAACAAATACCTAGAGAAGATCAAAACTATTCTCAATGAAACAAAAGATTTACTTACGCGATACTTCTTAGGAGTGGTTATACAAAATAGCATAATCATGCTAATTGTAACGATAGGCCTTATGATATTGGGTGTTAAAAATGCTTTACTTATTGGTTTCTTAGCCGGAATTTTTAATATTATTCCATACGTAGGACCTCTTCTTGGAGGCCTTATAGGCATCAGTCTTGCTGCCACTGGTCAATTAGAAGTGCATCCAGATATTGTACTTACGGGTTTTATCTTAAAAGCACTTATTCCTTTTGCTGTTGCTCAAGTCTTAGATAATTTCATATTACAACCACTTATATTTTCAAAAAGTGTCAAAGCGCATCCACTCGAAATATTTATTGTTATCCTATCGGCAGGCTCATTAGCTGGATTGATCGGTATGATTGTCGCAGTTCCCGCGTATTCATTTATCAGAATAGTAGCGAAGGAGTTTTTTAATGGTTACAAAGTGGTACAAGGCCTAACAAAGGATCTATAATCCCTTTGATTGGCATTTGTAATACATCACTTTGTTATTGTTTTATCAATTTTTGTACTGTTATTCCGTTATCAGACACTACCCTCAAAAAATAAATCCCAGCGCACAACTTATCCGTTTTAAAAATACCGTTGCTACTATCAAGTGACATTAAAATAGTACCTGTTAAATCCGTTAACTCAATTTTTAAGTTATTCGCTTGGTCAACATTGAATTTCAATTCATGCGAAAACGGATTTGGGCTTGTGCTAATTTTTAGTTTATCGAGATCACGACTTTCGGCTCTGTCACTACACAAAAGCTTATACATAAAAACAGCACTTTTTTGAACTATTTCATTTTTCTGTGTCTCATTTGTAAAATAACTAACATGACCCGCGCTATTCGGAATGGTGATCAATTCAGAAACCATGCCTCTAACCTTCGCGAGACTATCCAATATAAAACTACCTTCTAACTCAACAATGTTTTGACCAAAAACTTGACCATAACCATTTTTGTAGGGGACTGTTCCATCCCCATCATCATGACAACTAAAGAGCGGAGGATCTGAAGAATCATACCAATCGCCAATATGCAACGCCCCAGAGAAATTAAGTATACCTTTTATCGATTTAGATCCCAGCATACTAGTTGTATCCGTAATTAAACCTTCTGAGCGAAGTTTATTTACAATATAACTTGGCAAGTTATCCGCATCATCCAACATTGCTGTATGACAAGCCATAATACTGCCTGACGAAATACCTCCAACAAATAATGCATTTGTATCTATGCCATAGGTGTTTGCTATAGACGCATCGTTTATTAAAAATTGTAGCGCTGCATTCATATCTACAACGCTTTTAACCACAACCGTTTGCATATCCCCAGCTGAAGGGAACGGTATCAACGGTAAGTCGTACAATCGATAATCCATTGAAACAGCAACAAAGCCTCTTTTTGCGTACTCCTCACATAACCAAGATATATCAGTTCGCTTACCATTTATAAAACTACCCCCAAACGCTAAAAGCACCATCGGTCTACTTGAACTTTGATCACCCTTAGGAGCATAAATATCTAAGAATAATTCGCGGTCACGACCCGCAATAGTTTTGCCTTCACTAAACTTAATATTTCGCCAAGCATCTATTTCTGCGTTAATGACGCTTCTATATCTATTACCATCGCAGTCAGGATGATCTTGTGCAATTAAATTAGCTAATGGACTAAAAACAAGTAGTAATAATAAGAATCTCATATTACGAATATAGTGAAAATTTTGTACGTCATACAACGCAAAAAAGGCTAGCAATTATTTGCTAGCCTTTTGTTACGTATCTAATAAATCGTAAGAGTTACTCTACTTCTTTTGCTTCTTCAGTTTCGTCCGAACCTTCGTTAACATCTGTTGTATTTTCAACAACAGCTTCAACTTCTTGCACTTCAGTGGCATCCTCTGCTTTCACTGCAGGCTTACTTCCTCTACGTGTACGTTTACTACCTGCTTTGGCTTTTGCACTAGCAGATTTTGCTTCTAGCATAGACTCATTAAAGTCTACTAGCTCCATCATACACATATCTGCATTATCACCTAATCTGTTTCCTGTTTTCAGAATACGAGTGTATCCCCCAGGTCTTTCAGCTACTTTAGGTCCAATTGTAGTAAACAGTTCATTTACAACATCTTTGCTTTGTAAATAACTAAATACTACTCTTCTAGAGTGAGTTGTATTGTCTTTAGACTTCGTTATAAGTGGCTCTACATAAACGCGTAAAGCTTTGGCTTTTGCTGTAGTTGTAAATATACGTTTGTGAGTAAGCAATGAGCTCGCCATGTTACTAAGCATAGCTTCTCTGTGTGCTTTCTTTCTACCTAAGTGGTTAAATTTTTTCCCGTGCCTCATTGTACTATAATATTATTCGTCTTCTAGATTATACTTCGCTACATCCATACCGAAATTAAGTCCTTTTTCTTTTACAAAATCCTCTAATTCAGTCAGTGATTTTTTACCAAAGTTTCTGAATTTCAATAAATCTTCGATGTGAAAACTTACTAATTCACCTAATGTTCTTATTTCTGCAGCTTTTAAACAGTTATATGCTCTTACAGAAAGATCTAAATCAGACAGAGACGTTTTAAGTATTTTTCTCATATGAAGCATATTTTCATCAACTTCATTTTTCTGAGATTGCACCTGAGTATCCTCTAAGATGCTTTCATCCGAGAACAATACAAGGTGTCTAATCATTATCTTCGATGCTTCCTTTAACGCTTCTTCAGGATGAATAGAACCATCTGTTTTCACTTCAAAGATAAGCTTCTCGTAATCTGTTCTTTGTTCAACTCTAAAATCCTCAACGTGATATTTAACATTTTTGATTGGAGTGAAGATAGAATCTATTGCTATTTCTCCAATCGGAGCATTCTCTTGAATATTTTCATCAGCAGGAACATAACCTCTTCCTTTCTCAACAGTGAGTTCTACTTCTAGATTCACGTAAGGCTCCATACTACAGATAACAAAATCAGGATTTAAGATCTCAAAAGCATTTGTATAACGAGATACCTCGCCTGCTTTGAAAACATCTTTTCCTTTTAATGAAACAAATATTTTTTCGCTTTCATTGGAATCAATCAATTTCTTAAATCTTACTTGCTTTAGATTAAGTATAATTTCTGTTACATCTTCTAAAACACCTTTAATTGTTGAGAATTCATGATCAACACCAATTATTCTAACAGAAGTAATTGCCCAACCTTCTAAAGAAGAAAGCAAAATTCTTCTCATGGCATTACCTACAGTTACACCATATCCCCTTTCCAAAGGGCTAAACTCAAACAACCCATAATTGGCTGTTTCTTTGTGCATTATAACCTTATCAGGTTGTTGAAAGTCTAATATCGCCATTTTATTATTTAGAATAAAGTTCTACTATTAATTGCTCTTTAATATTCTCAGGAATGTCTGATCTCTCAGGATAGTTAAGGAAAGTACCTTTATACTCGGTACCGTTCCATTCTAACCAGCTAAAAGATTTTTTACCTGCCAAAGAATCTGTAATAAGCTCAAGACTTTTTGATTTTTCTCTTACTTCAATTACGTCTCCCGGTTTCATTTGATATGAAGCTACGTTTGTTACGATTCCATTCACACGAATGTGTCTATGTCCAACAAGTTGACGAGCACTTCTTCTTGTGGGTGCTATACCTAATCTATAAACCGTATTATCTAATCTCGCTTCTAGGAATTTAAGAAGATTTTCTCCAGTAATTCCTTTTTTACGAGCTGCTCTGTCAAAAGTAAGCGCAAACTGTTTTTCCAATACACCATAGGTGTACTTAGCTTTTTGTTTTTCAGCTAACTGAATAGCATATTCTGATTGCTTACCTCGTCGTCTGCTATTTCCGTGCTGTCCAGGTCCATAGTTTTTTTTCTCTAGAGCCTTAGATGGTCCAAATATTGGTTCTTTAAATCTACGAGCAATTTTCGCTTTGGGTCCTCTATATCTTGCCATTGTTATTCTTCTTAATCCTTGTGAATATTATTAAACTCTTCTTCTTTTCGGTGGTCTACATCCATTGTGTGGAAGTGGAGTTATATCTTTTATTGCAGACACTTCTAATCCTGCTTGATTCAATGTTCTGATTGCTGACTCTCTACCAGCTCCAGGACCTTTTACCATAACCTCTACTTTTTTAAGACCTAAATCAACTGCAACCTTAGCACAATCTTGAGCTGCAACTTGAGCTGCATAAGGAGTGTTCTTTTTAGAGCCTCTGAAACCCATTTTACCTGCACTACTCCAAGATATAATTTGACCTTGACTGTTGGTTATTGAGATAATAACATTGTTAAATGTAGATTTGATAAATGCAAAACCATTTGCATCTATTATAACCTTTCTTTTTTTAACTGTTTTTTTACTTCCTGCCATGTTCTAATTATTTAGGAGCTTTTTTCTTATTAGCCATTGTTTTTTTCTTACCCTTACGTGTACGAGCGTTATTTTTAGTTCTTTGACCTCTTAATGGCAAGCCTTTACGATGTCTCAGTCCTCTATAGCATCCAATATCCATTAGACGCTTGATGTTAGTTTGTACTTCTGATCTAAGTTCACCTTCTACTTTGAACTCCTGACCAATTAACTCACGAATACCTGCGATATCAGAATCTGACCAATCCTGAACTTTTTTATCTTCGCTTACATTCGCTGATTTAAGTATATAAGAAGCTCTACTGCTACCTATACCGTGTATGTAGGTTAAACCTATTACACCTCTTTTACCTTTTGGTAAATCTATGCCTGCTATACGTGCCATTATTATCCTTGTCTTTGCTTAAATCTTGGATTTTTCTTATTGATGACGTAGATACGTCCCTTGCGTCTTACGATCTTGCAATCGCTTGATCTTTTTTTAACTGATGTTCTAACTTTCATTCTGTTATTTATATCTATAACTAATTCTGCCTCTGGTTAAATCATACGGCGACATTTCAACTTGCACTTTATCTCCTGGTAGAATCCGGATATAATACATCCTCATCTTTCCGCTGATGGTTGCCACTATCTCGTGTCCGTTTTGCAACTTTACACGAAACATTGCGTTGGATAACGCTTCTGTGATGATACCATCTTGTTTTATTGCTTGCTGTTTTGCCATTTTTAAAAGGGCTGCAAAATTAATGTTTTTCTCTTCTTACGCAAAATTATCCTGTGATAGCTCCTCCTACTGATGACCTACCTTTAATTTTACCTGTTTTCATAAGTCCATCGTAATGTCTCATGATTAAATATTGTTCAACTTGTTGTAATGTATCTAGAACTACACCTACCATAATAAGCAATGATGTACCTCCATAAAACTGTGCAAACTGATCGTTCACTCCGATCATAATTGCAAACACGGGAAATATTGCCACGAAACCAAGAAAAACAGATCCTGGCAAGGTAATGCGTGACATTACGGCACCTATAAAATTTGCTGTCTTCTTTCCAGGTTTTACTCCCGGAATAAAACCACCGTTTCTTTTTAAATCTTCTGCAATTTGATTTGGATTAATTGTAATCGCTGTGTAGAAATATGTAAACAACACAATTAGTGTAAAGAACAAGGTATTGTAGCCCCATCCATATGGATTTGACAAACCATTTAAAAAACCCGAATCTTGAAACCATGAAACCTGTGTAGCAGTCGCTGGTAAGAACATAAGTGCTTGAGCAAAAATTATAGGCATAACACCAGCAGCATTTACTTTGAGTGGCAAATATTGTCTAACACCTCCCATTTGACGATTGCCAACTATTCTCTTAGCATATTGTACAGGTATTCTTCTAGTCGCCTGAACTAACGCTATAACCGCTAATATTACGAGTACCCAAATGACTATCTCAACAATAAGAAGCATTAACTGACTGCCCTGAAAACGATCAACAACTTCTGCTAGAAGTGATGCTGGAAGTCTTGCTATGATACCTACCATAATTATAATGGAAATACCGTTACCTACACCTCTATCAGTAATACGTTCACCTAACCACATTGTAAACATAGTACCTGCTATCAAAATCATAGTACCTACAATTAAGAACGTAGTCCAACCCAAAGCACCTGTTGTTTCAGACATAAGTGCAAGTGGCTTTCCGCTTGGAGATTTTAGGTTGATAAGGTATGCTAGACCCTGAACCGCAGTAATGGCGATTGTAAGATAGCGCGTAATAGCATTAATTTTTCTTCTGCCATCTTCACCTTCTTTTTGCATCTTTTGAAAAGAAGGAACAGCGATGGTTAACAGCTGTATTACAATAGAGGCCGAGATATAAGGCATAATACCAAGTGCAAATACAGACACTCTATCAAATGCTCCTCCCGAGAATGTATTAATAAGTCCCAATAATCCTCCGGATTCATTATTACCGTAAAAATTAGGATCACTTAAGATAAGCGGATCTACACCTGGGATTACCACAAAAGTTCCAATCCTGTATACTACTAAAAGTAATAAAAGATTGAGAAGTCGTGTTCTTAAATCCTCAATAGAGTAAATATTTTTTAACGTACTTATTAATTTCTTCATAAAAATATTAGATGGTTTCTGCTGAACCTCCAGCTTTCTCTATAGCTGCTTTGGCCGTTTTGGTAAATGCGTTTACTTTAACATTCACTTTACTAGTCAACTCTCCTCTACCTAAGATTTTAACAATCTCCGTTTTCTTAATAAAATTCGCTTCAATTAGACCAGCTGTAGTTACGTCTGTTGCTTTAGTTTTATCAACAAACTCTTGTAATCTATCTAGGTTAATCCCAACGTACTCCACTCTCGTAGGGTTTTTAAAACCAAACTTAGGTACACGTCTTTGAAGTGGCATTTGTCCACCTTCAAAACCAGCAGATCTGCTATATCCTGTTCTAGATTGAGCCCCTTTATGTCCTTTAGTAGAAGTTCCACCTCTACCAGAACCCTGACCTCTTGCTATTCTTTTACCGTTTTTTACCGAACCTTCTGCCGGCTTCAAGCTATGTAAATCCATAATTACGCTTTTTCTACTTTAAGTAAATGCTCAACCTTACGAATCATCCCCATTACTGATGGCGAATCCTCCATTTCTCTCGTCTTATTTAACTTTTTAATTCCAAGTGCAATCAGAGTTCTTTTCTGATCAGCAGGTCTTCTTATTGCACTTTTTACCTGAGTTATCTTTACCTTTCCCATATCAATATTATCCGTTAAATACTTTATTCAAGCTTACTCCTCGTTGTTCTGCTACCGTGTAAGCATCGCGTAATTTTGACAATGCGTCGATAGTTGCTTTGACCACATTGTGTGGATTTGAAGAACCCTTAGACTTGGCTAATACATCATGTACACCCGCACTTTCAAAAACCGCACGCATCGCACCACCAGCAATTACACCGGTACCATGAGCAGCTGGTTTCATAAAAACAAAACCACCTGAGTATTTACCGTACTGTTCATGTGGTATAGAGCTATTAATTATAGGAACTTTTATCAAATTCTTTTTAGCATCTTCTATACCTTTTTGAATAGCATCAATAACCTCCCCTGCTTTACCAAGACCGTGACCAACAATACCATTACCATCTCCAACTACTACAATAGCATTGAAGCTGAATGTTCTACCACCTTTAGTAACTTTGGCTACCCGGTTTATTTTAACAACTGTTTCCTTAAGTTCTAAGTCAGTTGTTTTTACTTGTTTTAATGTCTGTGTTGCCATTTCTTAAAAAATTAACCCGCCTTCTCTTGCTCCTTCTGCTAAATTTTTGACTCTACCATGGTATAAATACCCGTTTCTGTCAAACTTTACACTCGTAATACCATTAGCTACTGCCTTTTCAGCAAGTGCTTTACCAACTAACTTTGCCACCTCCGTTTTAGGACCTTTATCTAATCCTTGTGAAGAACTTGCTAATATAGTTGCGCCTTTAGTGTCATCTATTATTTGAGCATAGATTGCTTTATTGCTTCTGAATACACAAAGTCTCGGTAACTCGGCCGTGCCTTTCACCTTACTTCTGATTCTACTTTTTATTTTTGCTCTTCTTAATGCCTTATTCTTAATCATAATGATTGCCTTTACTATTTAGATGATGTTTTACCTGCTTTTCTTCTTAGAACCTCACCAGCAAACTTGATACCCTTACCTTTATAAGGCTCAGGTGGTCTAAAGCTTCTTAATTTGGCCGCAACCTGTCCAACAAGCTGCTTGTCCATACTTTCAAAAATAACCACTGGTGGTTTACCTTTTACCGCTTCGGCAATTACACTTACTTCATCCGGTATTTGCATGAAAATGGTATGCGAATAACCCAAATTTAACTCTAATAACTGACCTTCAACAGTTGCTCTATAACCTACACCTACTAATTCTTGTGTTGTTTTAAAACCATTGCTAACGCCTTCAATAACATTGCTTATAAGAGAGCGATACAATCCGTGCTTAGACTTTTCTTCCTTGCTTTCACCGTTTCTACTTACGACAACATTACCCTCCTCTACCTCAACATTAACCAACTCGTAATTCTGAGTTAGCACCCCTTTAGGTCCTTTTGCAGTAACTACTCCATTGTCTACAGTTACTTGGACTCCGGCTGGTATTGCTATTGGGTTTTTTCCTATACGTGACATCTTTCTTCTTTCTATTTATACTTTACTTTAGGACACGAAGCATAATACTTCACCACCTACGTTTTGCACTCTTGCTTCTTTGTCTGTCATAACACCATTTGAAGTAGAAACAATTGCGATACCAAGACCATTTAATACTCTTGGAAGTTCTTCTGCACTTCTATATTGTCTCAACCCTGGCTTGCTTACTCTCTTCAACTCTTTTATTGCAGAAAGTTTTGTTGTTGGGTGATACTTTAATGCTATTTTTATAGTACCTTGAGGACCAGACGCGTCGTCAAACTTATAGTTTAAGATATATCCTTTGTCAAAAAGTACTTCAGTTATCGCTTTTTTAAGATTGGAAGCAGGAACATCAACTATTCTATGATTAGCTTTTATACCGTTTCTTAATCTTGTAAGATAATCTGCTATTGGATCTGTAATTTTACTCATCTCTTTATTACCAACTTGCTTTTGTTACACCTGGGATTAGGCCCTTAGAAGCCATTTCTCTAAATACGTTCCTTGATATTCCAAAGTCTCTCATATATCCTCTGGGTCTGCCGGTTGCAGAACATCTATTTCTCAATCTAGTAGGAGATGCATTTCGAGGTAATTTTTGTAATCCTTCGTAATCTCCAGCTTCTTTAAGCGCAGCTCTTTTATCAGCATAGGTTGCTACCGCATGCTCACGTTTACGCTGTCTCGCTTTCATTGATTCTTTTGCCATTTTATCTTAATTCTTTGTGAATGGTAATCCTAATTCTGTTAATAAACTATGGCACTCAACATCTGTTTTCGCTGTTGTAACGAAAGTGATATCCATACCATTCAATTTTGATACTTTGTCTATATCAATCTCAGGAAAGATTATTTGCTCAGTAACACCTAATGAGTAATTACCTCTTCCATCAAAACCTTTGTCGCTAATACCCCTAAAATCTCTTACACGTGGAAGGGAAATAGAAACAAATCTATCCAAAAACTCATACATGCGATCTCCTCGTAAGGTTACTCTACATCCTATGGCCATCTCTTCTCTAAGTTTGAAATTAGAGATTGCTTTTTTAGACATTGTAGGTACAGCTTTTTGACCAGCTATAATTGACATTTCATCTACCGCGTTATCCACCAATTTCTTATCTGCAACACCGGCGCCTATACCTTGATTTAAACAAATCTTAGTGAGTCTTGGTATTTGCATTACGTTTTTGTAGCTATGCTTCTCTTTGAGCTTTGCTACTAATTCGCTTTCGAATTTTTCTCTTAATCTTGGTTTCATTCTAATTTTTTATAAAATCCCCTGTCTTTTTTGAATATCGTTGAAGCTTTCCCTCTTCATTTCTCTTCTTGCCAACACGCGTTGTTTTTCCTCCTACTACCAATTGTAATTTACTAACACGAATAGCGGCTTCTAATTTCACAATTGAACCATTTGGATTTTCGGCATCTGGTTTCCTATGCTTGGTAACCATATTTACACCATCAACTATTGCAGTACCTTCTTGAAGGTTAATTACTTTAATTTCACCTGTCTTATTTTTATCATCACCTGATAAAACCTTCACAGTGTCACCTTTACGTACGTGTAATTTAGGTATTTTGTTAAATTTACGTTTCATAACTTATAATACTTCTGGTGCTAAAGATACTATTTTCATAAACTTTCGATCACGAAGCTCTCTAGCCACCGGGCCAAAAATACGTGTAGCACGTGGCTCATCTGCGGCGTTTAAAAGCACACATGAATTATCATCAAACCTTATGTACGAGCCATCTGCACGTCTAAATTCTTTTCTAGTTCTAACTACGACAGCTTTTGAAACTGTACCTTTTTTCATATTTCCTGATGGAATAGCAGACTTTACAGTTACTACTATTTTATCCCCCACAGAAGCATATCTTCTTTTGGTGCCGCCAAGCACTCTAATACAAAGTACTTCTTTAGCTCCACTGTTATCTGCTACTCTTAATCTTGACTCTTGTTGTATCATCTTATTTCGCTCTTTCTATAATTTCAACCAATCTCCAACGTTTGTCCTTACTCAAAGGTCTAGTCTCCATGATTCTAACGACGTCATTTTCATTACACTCGTTTTTTTCATCGTGAGCCTTAAACTTTGCAGTTGACTTTACGAACTTTTTATACTTTGGGTGCTTCATTTTAGTCTCAACGGCAACGGTGATGGTTTTTTCCATCTTGTTGCTTTTAACCACACCTATTATTTCTTTTCTGCTATTTCTTTCCATCTCTTAAGCTACTGTATTTTGGTGTCTACGACTATTAATCTCTGTAAGATACTTCGCGATAGTTTTTCTAACTACTCTAATCTTGTGAGGGTTTTCGATTGGTGAAACGGCGTGACTAAACTTCATTTTCTGAAGTTGAGCTCTTTCATCCTTAAGGTTAAGGTGAAGCTCCTTCTCAGTCATTTTTTTTATATCTTGATACTGCATAAAATTAAGCACTATAATCTGGTCTTACTACAAACTTGGTAACTACAGGCAGCTTTTGACCCGCAAGTCTCATCGCTTCTTTAGCTACATTTTCACCTACTCCGTCAACTTCAAAAATAATAGTTCCTGGTTTGATACAAGCTACCCAATATTCTGGTGACCCTTTACCCTTACCCATCCTTACCTCTGCTGGTTTCTTTGTAATTGGTTTATCTGGAAATATGCGAATCCACACTTTACCTTCTCTTTTCATATAACGGTTAAGTGCAATCCTTGCTGCTTCTATCTGTCTAGAAGTAATCCAAGATGGCTCTAATGATTTCAATCCGAAATCACCAAATTCAATACGATGTCCTCTACCTGCAAGGCCTTTTACTCTACCTTTCTGACGTTTTCTATATTTAATTCTCTTTGGAGATAACATAACTCTTATTTATTGTTTGGTGTTCTTCTTCCGTCCTTATTTCCTCTATCTCTTCTATCGTCTCTACCACCTGGTCTTCTATCGTCTCTACCACCTGGTCTTCTCGCTTCACGTTGTTTCGGTTCACCCATACCCATGTTTACAGATAGATCTCTTTTACCAAAAACTTCCTCTTTAAAGATCCATACTTTTACGCCTATTTTTCCATAAACTGTAAGCGCTTCAGATAATGCGTAATCGATGTCTGCTCTGAACGTATGTAATGGAATTCTTCCTTCCTTAAACTGCTGCGTACGAGCCATCTCAGCACCGTTTAATCTGCCAGACACCATAACTTTGATTCCTTGAGCTCCCATTCTCATGGTAGACCCAATAGCCATCTTTATAGCTCTTTTGAAATTAACCCTACCTTCTATTTGCTGAGCAATCGACTGACCCACTAACATAGCGTCCATCTCTGGTCTCTTTACTTCAAAAATGTTTATCTGAACATCCTTTTTAGTAAGTTTCTTTATTTCTTCTTTAAGCTTATCAACCTCAGAACCGCCCTTACCAATTACTATACCTGGTCTAGATGTATGTACTGTGATGATAACTCTCTTCAACATACGTTCGATAAGGATCTTAGAGATACCCGCTCTTGGCATTCTAGCATTCAAATACTTACGTATTTTATTGTCTTCCGCCAGTTTTTCTCCAAACTCTTTACCTCCGTACCAGTTGCTTTCCCAACCTCTAACGATACCTAATCTAAGCCCTATCGGATTTACTTTTTGTCCCATTCTATATTATTCTGACTTTGGTTCTTCTGATTCAACGTTACTAGCCACAATATCCACTTTAAGCGTGATGTGATTAGATCTCTTACGTACACGGTGTGCTCTTCCTTGTGGAGCAGGTTGAACTCTTTTCAGCATTCTTCCCCCATCTACAAAAACTTCTTTCACGATCAAACCTGTTTCTTCATCCACACGTAGATCGTTAACCTCTTGCCAGTTTGCTATAGCTGATTTAAGTAACTTTTCTACTTTTTCAGCATATATTCTTTTTTGACTGTACTTCAATACATTAAGAGCCACTTCAACTCTCTGACCTCTAATTTGGTCCACTACTAATCTCATCTTACGAGGAGACATAGGGCAATTATTTAACTTCGCTATTGCTTCCATCTTTATTTCTTAGCTGTATGACCTTTAAATGTTCTGGTCGGTGCAAACTCTCCTAATTTATGACCTACCATATTTTCTGTAACATACACTGGGATAAACTTATTACCATTGTGAACGGCAAATGTATGACCTACAAAATCTGGTGTGATAAGTGATCCCCGGCTCCATGTTTTGATTACCGTTTTCTTATCGCCTTCATTCATTACATCCACTTTTCTCTGAAGCTTGAAGTGAACAAATGGTCCTTTTTTTAATGATCTAGCCATATCTTATTTCTTTTTCTTCTCTAAAATTAATCTAGAAGATGATTTCTTTTTACTTCTTGTTTTTAAACCTTTAGACATAATACCCTTTCTACTTCTGGCCTGTCCACCTTTCGAACGACCCTCGCCACCACCTTGAGGGTGATCTACTGGGTTCATCGCAGCAGGACGTGTTCTAGGTCTTCTACCTAACCATCTGCTTCTTCCTGCCTTACCCGACACCTCTAACTGATGATCTCCATTCGAAACCTCACCAATTGTTGCTAAGCAAGTTATAAGTATCATTCTACTTTCACCTGAAGGTAATTTAATAACCGCATACTTACCATCTCTAGCTACTAATGTAGCGCTAGTACCAGCACTTCTGCATATCTCAGCACCTTTTCCTGGTTGCATTTCGATATTATGTATTGTTGTACCCAATGGGATATCTTTTAGAAATAATGCATTTCCTGTATCCGGAGTAGAACCCGTACCACTCGAAATCATTTGCCCTACTTGTAAACCTTTCGGTGCAATGATATATCTTTTTTCACCATCGGCATATTGAACCAAAGAAATGAATGCTGTTCTATTTGGATCATACTCAATGGTTAAAACTTCAGCAGTTTCGTATCTATTTCTTTTAAAATCGATAATACGGTAACGTCTCTTGTGTCCACCACCACGATTTCTCATCGTCATTTTACCAGTATCATTTCTACCACCCGATTTTTTAAGCGGAGCCAGTAAACTTTTCTCTGGCTTACTTGCCGTTATTGCCTCAAAAGTAACAGCTAATTTGAAACGCTGTCCAGGAGTAACTGGATTTATTCTCTTAATTCCCATTTCTCAGTTTAAATATTTTCGTAAAAATCTATACTCTGACCATCAGCCAAGCTAACAATAGCTTTTTTATAGTTAGATGTTTTACCATTAGAAACACCTGATTTAGTGAATCTTGTTTTTCTTTTACCTGCTACAACTAAAGTTCTAATATTAGTTACTTCAACGTTGTACATTTTTTCTATCTCCGATTTTATCTCAGGTTTTGTAGCCGTAAGCGCTACTCTAAATCCATAATGTCCTTTGCTTTCTGCTAACAAAGACATTTTCTCGGTTATCAATGGTTTTACTAGTACTGCCATTTTAATTAAATGTCGCTATTAATTTATCAATTGATCCTTCTACCATAATTATCTTGTTGGCGTGTAAAATGTTATATGTGTTAACATCGTCAGCCTTCATAACAACAGCATTAGGAATATTTCGTGCTGATAAGTAAACATTGCTATTATACTCTGGGAGTAATAGTAAAGTCTTTTTATCATTTAATTTAAGATTTGTAAGGAACTCTGTATATCCTTTAGTCTTTGCTGCTGCCATATCGATAGCATCAAGTACTAAAATCTCATTATCCTTAGCTTTATATGAAAGAGCAGAGGCTCGTGCAACAAGCTTCAACTTTTTATTTAATTTAAAGCTATAGTCTCTTGGTCTTGGTCCGTGCATGCGACCACCACCAACAAAAACACCAGATTTAATACTACCAGCTCTAGCAGTACCTGTACCCTTTTGTTTCTTAATTTTACGAGTAGACCCTTTTACATCTCCTTTTTCAGTTGATGAGTGCGTACCCTGTCTTTGATTCGCTAAATATTGCTTTACATCTAGATATATAGCGTGATCATTTGGCTCAACACCAAATATATCTTGTGGAAGCGTTACTTCTTTGCCAGTCTCGGCACCAGATGTATTTATTACCTTTACTTTCATTTTACTTCTCTATAACTACGTAAGAACCTTTATGACCAGGAAGAGCGCCGCCAATAACAACTAAATTATTTTCGGTATCCACTTTAAGCACTTTTAAATTTTGAATCTTAACTCTCACATTACCAGTCTGTCCGGCCATACGAGTCCCTTTGAACACGCGAGATGGAGTAGAACCTGCACCTAATGATCCTGGAGCTCTAAGTCTGTTGTGCTGACCATGAGTAGCCTCACCAACACCGGAAAAACCATGACGTTTTACAACCCCTTGAAATCCTTTACCTTTAGTAGTACCCACTACGTCAACAAATTCTCCTTCTTCAAAGACTTCCACACCGTAAGAACTTCCTACTACTGCTTCACCATCAAAGTCTCTCACTTCTAGTACTACTCTTTTAGGAGTAGTATTTGCTTTGGCGAAATGACCCATTTCTGGTTTATTCGAACTCTTCTCTCTTTTTTCAACGGAAGCAATCTGCACCGAGCTGTAACCCTCTTTACCTTCAGACTTAATCTGCGTGATAAAATTAGGTTCACACGATACTACAGTACAAGCTTCTTTTTTACCATTTTCGGTAAAGATGGCAGTCATGCCCACTTTTTTTCCTATAACACTTAACATGTTCTTAAACTTTTATTTCTACGTCTACACCACTTGGCAACTCTAACTTCATAAGTGCATCTACAGTTTTTGCACTTGAGCTATAGATATCCATTAATCTTTTATAAGAACATAATTTAAATTGTTCTCTAGCTTTCTTATTAACGTGAGGAGATTTTAGCACTGTGAAAATTTTCTTGTGCGTAGGCAATGGAATTGGACCACTAACAATTGCACCAGTAGCCTTTACAGACTTTACTATCTTCTCAGCCGACTTATCGATCAAGTTATGATCGTAAGACTTAAGCTTAATTCTTATTTTTTGATTAACCATTTGTATTATGCTTTAGGTGTTCCTTTTACTTTAGCTATGATATCTGCAGACATTCCTGCTGGAACAATATCATAATTATTAAATTCCATTGTAGAAGTTGCTCTACCTGAGGTAATAGTTCTTAAATCCGTAACGTATCCAAACATCATAGACAACGGAACCAATGCCTTAACTACTTGGGCTCCTCCTTTTTCACTCATTCCTTGCATTTGACCTCTTCTTCTGTTAAGGTCACCTATAACATCACCCATATTTTCTTCTGGAGTGATTACTTCAAGCTTCATTATCGGCTCAAGTATTACAGGACCCGCAAGTTTAGAAGCCTCTCTAAAAGCAAACTTAGCAGCAGTTTCAAAAGACAATGAGT
Source organism: Chitinophaga pinensis (assembly GCA_945889315.1). Lineage (GTDB taxonomy): Bacteria > Bacteroidota > Bacteroidia > NS11-12g > UBA9320 > UBA9320. Next base: position 12,812 of record CAMDBP010000016.1, on the reverse strand, counting down.
CTGAATCGACTGCGTGGAATGATCCGTCAAATAAACGCACTTTTAGGTTTTGTACTTCGTATCCAGCAAGAGCACCATTTTTCATAGCTTCTCTGAAACCTTTTTCCACTGCTGGTATAAACTCTCTAGGAATAGAACCCCCAACAATTTGGTTTACGAATTCTAGACCTTCCTTACCTTCATCACCTGGGCCTATTTCCACCTGAATATCAGCAAATTTACCCCGTCCACCAGATTGTTTTTTGTATGTTTCTCTGTGCGTGACAGACTTAGTAATAGTTTCTTTGTAGGCAACTTGTGGAGCACCTTGATTTACTTCTACCTTAAATTCACGTCTTAGACGGTCAACTATAATCTCTAAGTGAAGCTCACCCATACCTGAAATTACTGTCTGACCTGTTTCTATATCCGTTTTTACAACAAATGTAGGATCCTCCTCAGCAAGCTTACCAAGACCCATACCCAACCTATCCATGTCACCTTGTGTCTTAGGCTCAATAGCCACACCGATAACTGGATCTGGGAAATCCATAGATTCTAATACGATAGGTGCATTTTCAGCACAAAGCGTATCTCCTGTTCTAATATCTTTAAACCCAATAAGAGCAGCAATATCACCTGCTTGTAATCTCTCAATTTGGTTTTGCTTGTTAGCATGCATTTGAAAGATACGCGAAATACGCTCTTTCTTATCTGTTCTTGTGTTTAACACATAAGAACCTGACTCTAACACACCACTGTATGCCCTAGTAAAGCAAAGTCTTCCCACGAAAGGATCTGTAGCAATTTTGAACGCTAAAGCCGCGAATGGCTCATCCGCGCTTGGTTTTCTAAAAGTAGGCTCTTCCGTCTTAGGATTGATGCCTTCAATTGCTTCAACATCCATAGGAGATGGAAGAATTTCCATAACCATGTCAAGCATCGCTTGTACACCTTTATTTTTAAACGCAGAACCGCACATCATTGGTACAACTTTACCAGCGATAGTAGCAGATCTCAATGCGGTTAATATTTCTCTTTCTGTTAATGATTCTGAATCTTCGAAATACTTTTCCATAAGTGTTTCGTCGAATTCTGCAACAGCTTCAAGAAGTTCTTCTCTCAATTGTCTTGCTTCATCAACGATATCTGCTGGAATTTCTATTTCTTGGAATGTCATACCTTGGTCTTCTTCATTCCAAGTTATACCTCTGAAGTTAATTAAATCAACAACACCAACAAAACCATCTTCAGCACCAATATTTAATTGTAGTGGTAAAGCGTGGCTTCCTAACATCTCTTTAACTTGGCTACAAACCTTTAAGAAGTCTGCACCCTGACGGTCCATTTTATTTACAAATCCAATTCTAGGAACGTTGTAATTATTGGCAAGTCTCCAGTTGGTCTCAGATTGTGGTTCAACACCATCCACTGCACTAAACAAGAAAACAAGACCATCTAATACTCTTAACGATCTATTAACCTCAACCGTGAAGTCAACGTGACCTGGGGTATCAATAATATTAACATGATATTCTTGCTCTCTATAATTCCACTTGAGAGTTGTAGCTGCAGAAGTAATGGTAATACCTCTTTCTTGCTCTTGCTCCATCCAATCCATAGTAGCAGCACCATCATGCACTTCTCCTATTTTGTGACTTACACCACCGTAATAGAGAATACGCTCAGTGGTAGTAGTTTTACCTGCGTCGATGTGAGCAGCTATACCTATATTTCTTGTGTATAATAAATCTCTTTTAGCCATCTTACTTATACTCTGAAGTGAGAGAATGCTTTATTCGCATCTGCCATCTTGTGTGTATCTTCTTTTCTTTTTACGGATGCGCCCTCTCCTTTGGAAGCAGCAATTATTTCTCCGGCCAATTTATTGGCCATAGATTTCTCGTTTCTTTTACGAGCAAAATTTATCATCCATTTTATACCTAAAGATACTTTAAGATCTGGTTTAATTTCCATCGGTATTTGGTAAGTAGCACCACCAACTCTGCGACTTTTCACCATTACTGACGGCATAACATTATTCAACGCTTTTTTCCAAGTTTCAATTCCTGCTTCCTCTTCGATTTTAGCATCAACTAAATCAATTGCTTCGTAAAATATTTTACGAGCAGTTTCTTTTTTTCCTTGTAACATCATGTTATTGATGAACTTAGAAACCAGCTGATCGTTAAATCTAGGATCTGGACTTACTTCTCTTTTTTTAGCTCTCGACTTTCTCATTATTTCTTAGCGGCTTTTGGACGTTTAGCTCCGTATTTACTTCTTCGTTGTGTTCTTCCTTCGACACCTGCAGTATCCAATGCGCCACGCACAATGTGATAACGTACACCTGGAAGATCTTTCACTCTACCTCCTCTAACTAGAACGATACTGTGCTCTTGTAGGTTGTGACCTTCCCCCGGGATGTAAGCATTCACTTCATTCCCATTGGTAAGTCTAACCCTTGCTACTTTTCTCATAGCTGAGTTTGGTTTCTTAGGAGTAGTTGTATAAACTCTTGTGCAAACACCTCTTCTCTGAGGACAAGAGTCTAATGCTCTTGACTTGCTTTTTTTGGTGAGTTCCTTTCTCCCCTTACGTACTAGTTGTTGTATTGTAGGCATATGTTTCTATCCAATTTCTAAAAAGGTCTGCAAAAGTAGTATTAATCTATAAGTTTGCAAGAGCTAATTTGAAAAAAAAGGAATAATATTTTTTAAGTGTCATTTTAATCAAAGTAACGCACATTATATATTCTCTAATTAACCTACTTTAGCACGCTAAAACATGAATCAATATCAAGCTATAGCTTAATGTACGGTCTTACATACCTCAAAAATAAAAATGTGGATAAGCATAAGTGGGATGCATTAGTTCTGGCAAGCCACGATTCATTAATTTTTCACAATTATGATTACCTAAATACATTTTGCGTGTGGGATGCGATAATTTTAGACGATTATGCTGGAGCTATACCTCTTCCACGAATGAAAATGACCGGATATTTAAAACTATATCAGCCGCCATTCATCCAAAAATGTAACTGGATAGGAACAGTACTTACCCCTGAACTAATCGAGCAAATATGGAACATGATAAAATCAAAATTCGCTCATGTTCACTTTAACAGCAATATTGAATTTGGTAATTTATCTAGCCCTCGCATTAATTTAATACTTCCCATAACTACACTAGAAAAAAACCAAAAAAAATACTCCAAAAGTTTACGAAAGAATATACAGAAGCCTACATCGCTAAGTTTAATTGCGGATCAAAGTATGGTAAAACATACAGCGGAGTTCTACAAAAAGGCATACGGACATCTTAATAAACAACTAGATAAACAGGCTTATGCCAATTTGATTTTGCTGGTTAACACGAAGCCTGAAATGTTTTTTAATTGTATGGTTTCAAATCATGACAAGACCGTAGCAGCATTATTATTTGCAAACTACAACAATAGACTTCACTATATTTTAGGGGCTCCTAATGAAGAAGGCAGAAGACTAAATGCATTATCTTTCGGAATTAATGAAGTGATATCTAGATTTCACAGTCAGAACTATATTCTTGACTTTGAAGGTTCCATGATCCCTAGTGTAAAAGAATATTATTTGTCATTTGGCAGTTTCGATGAGCCATTTTATGAAACCAATTGGAGTACGCCTTGGCTCAAATTACTACTTAAAGCCTACAAAAGACTAAAAAGATCATAGGTTAAAGGGCTGTCAGATGTAAAGCCTTCTCCAAATTCAACTTCAATAGCGGCTCCCATTTCTCTCCCTCGCGCTTCTACAAACTTTAAAAATTTCTCTGAACTAATCAGCGTATCGGGTTCATCAGACTCTGGATTAAAAAATTGGGTTTTGTATGCACGTATACTCTCATTTTTTTTCTCCTGAAAAGGCGTAACATCTATTACAAAGTGTGGGGAAACATGATAATATTGAATGTAATGAAACACATGCTTTGGTCTCCAACTTCCTTGCTCACCATTTTCATCTTCTGTGATTATTTTTTTCAAACCGGCTAAAAAACAAGCCTCTTTGACCAGCTGTGCTCCCCGTGCATGATCTGTGTGCCTGTCGTGGAATGAGTTAGCCAAAACGACTGTCGGTTGGTGCTTTCGGATAGCTTTAATTACAGCCAATCTATTCTCTTGATTAATTTCAAAAGAGCCGTCACCTAGATCCAAATTATCGCGTACATCCAACTCTAGTATGGATGAAGCGTCAGCGGCCTCCTGCTTCCTAGTAAGGTCGTTACCACGTGTACCCATCTCCCCTTTAGTCAAATCAATAATGCCTATTTTTTTACCTTGAGCTTTTAATTTTAACAAGGTGCCAGAACAACCTAATTCTACATCATCGGGATGCGCCCCGAATGCCAATACGTCTATTTTCATATTTATGAGGGCCTAAGCCTTACTCTAATTTTGCATTTTTAATTATATACTCTATTTGATAGTCCTCTATCGGATCAAATTTGGTATCTATATCCGCATTATAAAATTTCGCCCAAAGTCCGTAGAACATCGTGCTTGCACTTCCTCTGTATTTTTTAAGTATTTCATAGGAAGTATTCCCCGTTTCTCTATGAATTAGTTTTATGAGGAGTTTCCCCTGCTTGAGGCTTAGGTTTTTTAGATGAGAGAGAAATTCATCTTTTATAGCTTCTTCAGTAGCTTTGATATACTTCTTTTTTGCTTTAGCCGAGGTAAGTTGATTTAGATTATCCTCCATCATTTGCAGTCTAAAAGCCGCCAACTTAGCGTATGGCATCACTTTTTTAACATTTCGAACCAACCTTAGATACTCTTCTTTTTGCTCCTTGTTGTCAAACTCTTTTAGTATAAATTCGTCAAAAGTATATACATAGAAAGTATCTCCATCCATGACCATTTTGCGCAAAATAATAGCAGAATCTGCACTTTTTTTCTGTGCATTTGCACTAAACAGAATACTGCTTAAGACTAGAAAAGTTATTACTTTCTTCATTGTACAAAGATACTAAAACTCTGCTCCTTATACTTTTTATAAACGAAGAAGTTCAGAAAGGATTTCAACAGATTTCATTTTTTTGTTCTTTGTAATATGGTATTGATAATATTTAATTAGTTGATTTAGCCCTTCTCTACGCAGATCAGAGTTTATCGAAATCAAGGACCAATTGCTATTGTTGGCAAGTAAGGAAATGAGCTCAGAAATCTCTTTAGAAACCGTACTCACGCCGCTTTGTTCAAGGAATATTCCTTCTTCCAGACTTAGGTATGGGGTATCTATAGAAAATTCTCCTTGTGGTTCTATGCCCAAATAATAAGTAAGTCTAAGCATGAAGTAAATTGGAAATAATGCGTTGAGTGGCTCACGCTCTAAAAAAATAATTTGTGCTGCGATGAAGTCAAACAATTCTTCTTCATATTGTTCCTCTACAATGCATTGATTGAGCAACTCAAGTAAAAAAAGAGCTACCGTTTTTTTGGGAACACTGTCTTGAATATCCATTAACAGGGGATTATTCTTTAATTCTTTTATCCTGTTAATACTGCTATTGGGTTTTTCGTAAATATCTAGATCCACCAAACTAAGTGGCTGAATCATAGATGGTTTAATGGCAGATTTTCCTTTTCGAATGCTTTGTAAAATATAGGTTCTTACCCCAAATTCTCGGGTATACATTTTACTAATCACACTACTTTCACCATAATTGGTGTTGCGTAATACAATTGCTTTGGTTTTGGTAATCATTACCTCACTATAAGCAGTTTAGTCACTAAAGCTTCTTCGTCATCCTTATTCGCGCTGTAAATCAGATAAATTCCTGTTTGTGGCTTTTGTCCTTCAAAGTTTAATCCGTTCCATACGGCGGTGCCGCCGGTGGCAATCAGTTCATACACAACACGACCAGCGACATCTGCTATTTTTACTGTCGCATCCTCAGGCAAACCGGTAATCGTTATGGGCCCTTGATACGCAGAGTGAACAGGATTAGGAAACACTAATGTATTTTGATGCGTACTACTTGCTTCTGTGGCATCTCCTCTATATGATGTTATTCCTTGGGTAGTTCCAAAGAATACTTCCCCTGTATTTGGAACTATGCCAATACAATTCACTATATCACTAGGCAGCGGACTATTACTCGCCGTAAAATGTTTCAAAATACGTGACCCATCTTCTGCAATAAGCCATACTCCATTGTTTGTAGCAGCCCATTTTCTGTTCCCGCCATCTACCTTAAGATCATTTATAACCTCTTTTTCTAGTAGGTATCCAATGTCACTTCCATCATCAATAATGATTTGCTGTGCGTCTGCATTTATTCTTTGCTGTGGATCAAAGACTAAGCTTGGTTGATAAAACACCCCAATTCCTGTTTCTGTTCCTACCCAAATTTCTCCGTCTTTATCCCGCACTATGGCCTTTACATTATTATTAGGCAACCCGCCGTTTTTAGCCCCTGTAGTGAGAGGTCTATAATCTACCCCCCCGTTACTCTTCTCTTTAGCGACCACAAGGCCAAGGCTACTAGAACGAGGTGCTAGCATCCAAATATTATCTTGATCATCGACTACCATCTCCCCAATTCTGTTGGAACCAACATTATATTCCTTCCAGCTACCGTCCTTTTTTAGCGATAAAAGCGGTTTCTCTGTTTCGTAGTTGGCTACCCACAAGGTTCCTTTTGAATCTTGGGTCATGCCTAATGCTATTTCTCTTGTGTCTACCGCTGCTTTTATTGTACTATTCGCAGAAGTAAATTTTTGCTCTGGGACCTTGTTTTTAAGTTTTGCTAATCCGCTTCCAAAACTACCTAGATAGACATCTCCACTATTTTGATTGATGTAAATATTGGTAAAATCAATCATACTACCTACTACTGGATTATTAAGATCTCTATTGAGCCATTGTCCGTCTTCGTATATGTAATAACCATAGTTTACATAAGACGGAGCATACGCGTTAGTATGGCCTCCCGCTGTTACATACATAGTATTCTCATACCCTTGCATATCATAGGTCGTCAAGCCATAGGGTCCTGGGGGTATAAACCCGTCTATCCTCCCGTCTGGCCATTTTTTAATTAGCCCCCTATAAAAACCACCAAACCATAAATTGTTTTGATAATCTATGATTGCATATTCCATAAACGGCTCCTTCTTATCTTCCAGCTTAAAAAGCTTATCTAAAAGTGCTACTCCCTCCCAACGGCAAATCACCAATTTGTCATGCGCCGTTATTAAACTTTTATAGTCTTTTTTAACGCCGGCTTCTACCGTTGAATAACTGCCGCTTGCGTAATTGTACAAGATACTATCGTTTACGAAAAACAAATTGTTGTTAAATTCTCGAAATAGGCGAGTAGATTTATAGGTCGTATTTGTTTTCCACGTTTCAAAATTTTGAAGATTTACTCGGCTATCATAGGCAGGTGCCGATTTTATACCTTCATCAGTAGCGAGGTAAAGGGTGTCATTAAAGACAAAAATGGAAAATACTTCCAGCGTAGTACCGCCAGCACCTAGGTTTTGGTAATCTGCTGAAATTAGTTGCTTTTCTAAATCAACCACAACTACTCCAAATGATGTGGCTAAATATGCTTTGCGACCAATTACAGAAGTTTCGTAGATAAACTTTTGCCCTCCAACACTAGCTCTTTTTAGACCTGGCAAGTTGATGATTTTATTGTCCTTTAATAAATCAATATTCCCGTTTTCATATACTATGATTAGGGTTTTAGTATCGTCAGAGTAGCCAAAATTACTCACTTTTGATTCTGCAAATCCATCTACTTTGGTAAGCATTGTGGATTCCCCACTAATTAAATCAAATGTATACAAGCCCACTTCAGCCAGCACATACAGGGTTCTATCTACTTCTATTATTTGCCTTACACTGTTATAAGGCAGATGCATACGCCAGGTGTAGGTAGGGGTATTATTTTGAGCAAAGAGACTGAGCCCTATTAAGAAAAAATAAAAAGTGTAGATTAACCTCATTTAATTAGAATAAACAAAACTAACGATTAGTATCACTGTTTTGTTATCGTGCAGCGTAAAATTACGATATAATGCACATACTCTAAAAAGAGTCTTAATTTTGCTCCGTTTTATGAAAAATAACATAGAAAACAAACCCCACGTTAAGATAAAACAGCAACAGCGTATGAAACCAGATTGGCTCAAGACCCAAATACCTGGAGAAGGACACTATGCTGAAATGCTGAAGTTGGTAAAAGACAACAAATTACACACTATTTGCGAAAGTGGTAAATGCCCCAATATTGGGGAATGTTGGGGAGCGGGTACTGCTACTTTTATGATTGGCGGGAATACCTGTACTAGAAGCTGTCAGTTTTGTAATGTTGCTACTGGCGCTGGTGAGAAACTTGATCCTCTTGAGCCATTTAAAGTTGCACAGTCTATTAATATAATGGGCATAAAACACGCAGTAATAACCAGTGTAGACCGCGATGATTTAGAAGATGGAGGAAGTATACATTGGGCTAAAACCGTTACGACCATTAGAGAGTTTAATCCAGAAACTACACTTGAAACCTTGATCCCCGATTTTCAAGGGAATACAGAGCAATTAGATCGTATTATTTCTGTTCATCCTGAAATAGTTTCGCACAATATTGAAACGGTGAGACGTCTTACCAAAGAAGTTAGGGTACAAGCGAAATATGATAGATCACTCTTTGTACTTTCATATCTTAAAGAGAAAGGTATGAAAACCAAAAGTGGCATTATGTGCGGAATGGGTGAAGCAGAAGATGAAATTTTAGAAACCATGCACGATTTGAGAAACACCGGGGTAGGAATCATAACACTTGGTCAATATATGCAGCCCACTACACGACATCTAAAAGTAGCTGAATATGTGCATCCTGACATTTTTGCGATGTACAAACGAGAAGGTCAGAAAATGGGATTTGACTATATAGAAAGTGGCCCACTAGTTCGTTCTAGTTACCACGCCGAAAAGCATCTTTCTAAGTAAGGGTTACTCTTATTTTAACGCAGAAATGCGTTTGAAGCGAAGACTAATTACACCAAACAGTGCCTCGCGAATAATTCCGCCCGTCATTTTAGATTCTCCGGCGGTTCTATCCGTAAAAATAATGGGGATTTCTTTGATTGTTTTACCCAAGGAATGTGCAGTGTATTTCATTTCTATCTGAAATGCGTAGCCTCTAAATTTAATCCTAGACATGTCTATACTACTTAGTAATTCACTCGTATATCCGACAAAACCAGCAGTGGCATCTGCTAATTTCATTTGAGTAAAAAATCGCACATAAGCGGACGCAAAATAGCTTAACAATACACGACTCATAGGCCAGTTTACCACATTTACTACATTACCCACATAGCGAGACCCTACCACCATATCGTTATCTGGCTTTTGCAATTCATCATGTAAACGGATCAAATCGTCAGGGTTATGTGAAAAATCACAATCCATCTCAAAGATATATTCATAATTTCGCTCCAAACACCATTTAAATCCTGCGATGTAGGCTGTTCCTAGTCCATTTTTATTTCCGTTTTCTAGGAGGTTTATTCTGGATTTGTTTGCCATTCGCTCTTTAACCATTTGAGCAGTGCCGTCTGGCGAATTATCATCAACTACGAGCACATCAAAAACCGTTGATAAAGACATTACTTTATCTAACATATCGAGAATGTTTTCCTTCTCATTATACGTCGGTATGATAACTATAGGGTTCAAATTGATTCGATAATATTTAGTCAGGCTAATCTAGTGTTGCGTTTTTAGTTCTAGAAACGTTACCATTAAATAATTTACAAAACTACTTGTATATAAACTGCTTTAAGCAATAGTATTCGTTTTTTCAAAAACATTAACCATTGGCTTTCTTATGATCTGCCAAAAACTGAGCTAATCCAATATCAGTTAATGGGTGCTTTGCTAGACCTATGATTGCGCTAAGTGGACATGTACATACATCTGCTCCGGCTTCTGCCGCTCTTACTATGTGCAATGGATTTCGAATGGATGCCGCTAGAATTTCTGTAGGGAAACCTTGAATACTATATATATCTGCGATTTGAGCAATCAGCTCAATACCATCCCATGTCATGTCATCTACACGACCAATAAATGGAGAAATATACGTAGCTCCCGCTTTTGCCGCAAGAATGGCTTGACCTGCAGAGAATACAAGTGTGCAATTTGTTTTTATATCATTATCACTAAACCATCGGATAGCTTTAATCCCATCTATGGTCATAGGAACTTTTACTACGATATTGGGATGTAGATCTGCCAATTCTTGACCTTCTTTGATCATACCATCATAATCGGTCGCAATAACTTCTGCACTAATATCGCCGTCTACCAACTCACAAATCGTTCTGTAATGTGACATTACATTATCGTAACCAATAATACCTTCTTTAGCCATAAGTGACGGATTAGTAGTAACGCCATCCAGTATTCCAAGTGCTTGAGCTTCTTTTATTTGCTCCAAGTTCGCAGTATCAACAAAAAATTTCATTAGGGCGAAGATATAGTTTTGGTTGGGGAGTTCTCTATTTTACCGCTATAAATTTAAAAATAGAAATGATTATAACATCTCACGCTGGATGCTAAATAATAGAAGGATAATAAAATTGAAGTGTAATTTGAGTATAAAAAATGGCTGACATCGCACCGCTACAACCTTTTACCCTTGCTGCATTCCTGCCCTGGGGGAGTTCAAAGGGAGCTGGTCGTGTCAGCCGGGACAAATGTACGCAGAGATTTAGGTTCAGCAATACATTTGTAGTAAATTTTTGAGAGATTTAGCTTACAAGTGCAGAAACGAAAAAGGAGAATAGTAATTGATTTTCTGTATAGGCACGTAACGTGCATTACATTTCTAGCGCTAGATACTTTGCGGTATGACCTATGTCACTTTTTATCAAATCTTCTGGTGTCCCAGTTACCAGTATTTGGCCTCCAGCATTGCCACCTTCAGGTCCCACATCTATAATCCAATCGGCGACTTTCACGACGTCCAGATTATGCTCTATAACCAGTACTGTATTACCTAAGTCTACTAAATTTTGGAGAACACCTATTAATTGTTTTATGTCTTCAAAATGAAGTCCCGTAGTAGGTTCGTCAAGAATATAGAATGTTTGTCCTGTGCTTATCTTACTTAATTCTGTTGCCAGTTTAACCCGTTGGGCCTCTCCTCCAGAAATAGTAGTACTACTTTGACCAAGAGTTATATAGCTAAGACCAACATCATTAAGTGCTTTTACTTTTCTATATATGCTTGGTACCGCTTCAAAGAAACCTACCGCTTCTTCTACGGTCATATCTAGCACATCACTAATACTCTTGTTTTTGTAACGTATTTCGAGTGTTTCTCTGTTGTAGCGCTTTCCTTGACATGTCTCGCATTCTACCAGCACGTCAGGAAGAAAATTCATTTCTATCACTTTTTGTCCACCGCCACCGCAGGTTTCACATCTACCCCCCTTTACATTAAAGCTAAATCGTCCAGGCTTGTAGCCCCTTATTTTAGCTTCTCCTATTTCCGAATAGAGTGTTCTTACATCAGAGAAAAATCCAACATAAGTAGCGGGATTACTCCTAGGCGTTCTGCCAATAGGCGACTGATCGATGGTAATTACCTTATCTATGTACTCTAAACCTTTTACTTTATCATAAGGCAAGGGTTTTTTATTGGAATTATATACGTATTCAGAAAGTATGGGATGGAGCGTTTCATTTATTAAACTACTTTTACCGCTGCCTGAAACGCCGGTTACGGCAATCAGTTTGCCTAATGGAAACTCTGCTGTTACATTTTTTAAATTATTACCGGTACAACCGCTTAGCACCAACTTCTTCCCTGTCCCCTTTCTCCTTTCAGTGGGGATTTCTATTTTTCGCTGACCTCCTAAATAATCAGAAGTGACAGTACCGTTATTTTTGATGTCTTCCCATTTGCCTGCTGCTACAATCTCTCCGCCGTTTTTGCCCGCGCCAGGACCAATATCTACAACAAAGTCACTTTCTAAGATCATATCTCTATCGTGTTCCACTACGATTACAGAATTGCCTATATCTCTTAATTCCTTAAGCGAATTGATAAGTCGCTTATTGTCTCGTTGATGTAAACCTATACTAGGTTCATCCAATATATAAAGTACTTCTTCTAGTTGAGATCCTATTTGTGTTGCCAGTCGTATTCGTTGTGCCTCTCCTCCACTTAGTGTTTTTGAAGAATTATTTAGTGATAGATAAGAAAGACCAACATCCAACAAAAACTTAACGCGTTCACGTATTTCTTTCAAAACTTCAGCCCCAATGGTAAGTTGTCTTTCACTCATGGTTGCCTCAACGGTGGTAAGCCATTCGTAAAGCTCACTAATACTCATATTGCTCAAGTTGGCAATATTTAGTTCTCCGATTTTATATGAAAGCGCTTCTTTATTTAATCTCCCTCCATGGCAAGTGCGACAAGGCACTACGGTCATAAATTCATCTGCCCATCTACTAAGTGTACCAAAATCTTTTTCAAAATAGGCCTCCATAAGCGAAGGAACTACTCCTTTCCATTGGGTTTCATAAACCTGTTTATAACCCGAACTCCCTTTATATTCAACCTCAAATTTTTCCTCAGAACCGTGAAGAATAATATTTAATATCTCACTATCCATCTCTGCTATTGGTTTAGACATATTAAACTTCAACTTTTTGCTCATCGCTTTTAGTTGCGTAAAGGTCCAATTATCTTTAACCTCACCCAATGGAGCTAATCCCCCTTTGTTTATACTTAATTTTGGGTTTGGTATAAGATCCTTTTCGAGT